>NZ_JAUBTK010000131.1:0-11939 GCF_036702455.1 Microcoleus sp. D2_18a_D3 | reverse complement strand
TTGAAAACTACAAAAATAGATGTTTACTTACTTGGCATTTTAATTGTTAGTTTGGCATACCAAGTAAGGAAGAACCTCGATCTCTCCTAAATTAGTTTTTTTACAGCCTTTGGGGTAAGCCGAAATTTTAGATATTTTTCCTTGCATTCTCGTTATTTCAGGCGAGGGATTGGATTTTTTAAACTGATTAAAATTCAGCGAATCAGAGGTGAGTTTTCGGTCAAACAGTTGAGGTAGTTGCAGGCTATGGTTAAATTGGCTCAAATCAAGAGCGATTGCCTACCCTTCACCGAAGGCACGCGGGTTCGAGATAGCTTCGCTGGGGCGTACACTTTTTGCCCGATTTTTGCCATTTTTGAGAAGTGTAAAAATTTTAGATAATACAAATGTTTAGGGTATCACATTTTTGGCGAAAGTAAAGGTATTTCAAGCTGGATCAATAGAAATGGCGATCGCGAGGATTAAAGTTTGGGCAAAGTAATCATAAATTCCGTAGAAACTCGCATTTCCCTTTCTACCTTTAAAGTGCCACCGTGTTGTTCGGCCATAATATCGCGAGTGAGAGATAATCCAAAACCGACTGCTTCTGCTGTTGGTTTAGTAGTAAAGAAAGGATGGCACATTTTTGCTTTAATTTCTAGAGAAACTCTGATGGTATTGTCGCCCAGATCAATTTCAACTACTTTTGCCAGTTTTTGCGTTTTTAGCAAGTTTTTGAGAGTAAATTTTATATTTATTTATCGGTTTCTTGCTACCAATTTTTCGGCGTTTGAAATACAGCATAACAACCACGATCGATGATATTTATCAAAGCGCGGTTGAAACCCGATAAGCCAACTTCCGAAAGAGCGATCGCACTGTCATACTCAATGTGACATCCTCCCCCACCAAATCAAAGATTATGGTGGGGGCTTCCCAAAATCACTTTTGAGATTTCCTGGTTTTCCCCTTGCGGGATTTCGACACTTGCCTAGACTCAGTTGCCTCAATCCCCGGTAGATCGTCTGCACAGGCAGTTTTCATTCCCGTCTGTCCAACGGTATTAATTAGTTTGATTCCTCGGTTTCTGATATTCTGACCTGCTGCTACATCCCTATCCGTCTTGTATCCACAATGAGGACAATCATGGATTCTCACACTCAGGTCTTTTTTGACGAACCCACCACATTCGGGACACTGTTGAGAAGTCCCCCTTGCATCGACTTCGGAGAAGAACTTTCCACGCTTCCAGCACACATACTTGACAATAGTTCTCAACTGTCCAAAAGCAGCATCAAGCATATGCTTCCCAAACATCCCTTTGGCACTGACGCGGTAATCCAAGTCTTCCATGAAAACCATATCACCTGCATCACAGAGCATATGAGCTTGTTTGTAGTGAAAGTCCTTTCTCGTGTTGCCGATTTGGTGGTGAAGACGAGCAACTTTAAGACGTTGTTTCTCGTAGTTCTTAGACCTCTTCTGTTTCCTCGAAAGCCTGCGTTGCAGCAATTTCAACTCGCTTTGCAGCTTTTTAAAGAACTTGGGAGGTTTTATGAGAACACCGTCACTGGTTGCCAAAAACTTCTCCAAGCCAATATCCACCCCGATGGGATGACCATGAGGAGTTGGGTCAGGGACGCTAACATCACACTGCAAGGAGATAGACGCATACCAATAGTTGGCTTTCCTCAATATTCTGACCTGCTTGACCACAAACCCAGAAGGGATAGGGCGATGCAGATTAATTGGAATTGCTCCAATTTTTGGCAATTTAATGTGCAAGTTGGTTACTGGATTCTCCTTGAATTGAGGAAAAAGCAACGACTTGAACTGCCCGTACTTCTTGAAGCGTGGAAAACCAAATCCTCGTTTCTGAAAGTATTCCCAACCTTTGTGCAACTGCTTAATAGCTTGCTGAAGAACTTGGGAAGGAACCTCACCCAGTCTGGGGAATTCCTTCTTGGCTCGTGGCAAGTTATTAAGTTGTTGAATTTCGCCAGGAAACTTTACTTCGGCAGGGAGGATGTATTCCTTTTCCAATGAGCATCTATCAACCAAACACTTACGACTATCGCACCAATCTTTTATCTCCCGAAGGGCGTAGTTATACGCTCCTCGGCAGAGTTCCATCCACTCAATAAGCTGCTGCTCTTGAGTAGTATCTGGATAGATTCGGTAGCGATGGGTAAGTGTCAGCATTCCCTTAGTATACTGAATTTACTGGCAAGTAGCGCAACATTAAATGTTAAGTTTAGGGACATCGAGTCCCGTAAACTTAACTGGGGAAGTCCATGTATCCCAAGGCCGACCTGGGTACAGGTACGGCGTGGGTCTTATAGCTTCCCCAAACCCCCTCAAAAAGATAAATTATTATAGGGAAGCGGCGAGCAGGCTGCGGCGATCGACGAATTGCTACAAGCTTAAGAAGCCGTTTTCAATATTGCCCTGGCTTCCTCAATATTTTGGGCAACCAATTTGCCCGACTTGATAAAGGCTGATCTTTCGGTATCGCTGAGTTCAAGTTCCACTACTTGTTCCACTCCCTGATCTCCCAAGCGGCAGGGAACTCCTAAAAAGATATCTTGCACGCCGTATTCGCCGTGCAAATAAACGCAGCAAGGCAAGAGTCGCGACTGATTAAATAAAATAGATTCTACCATCAAACAGACAGCAGATGCGGGGGCAAAATAAGCACTACCAGTTTTCATCAATTCTACAATTTCTGCGCCGCCGTGGCGAGTCCGCTGTACGAGTCGATCGATCGCCCCAGCATCCATAAGTTGATTGATGGGAATACCGTTGACAGTAGAATAGCGGGGCAAAGGAACCATCAAATCGCCATGAGAACCGATGACAGTGGCATTGACTTGAGCATTTGAAACGCCCAATTCCATTGCAATAAAAGTTTGAAAGCGGGCGGAGTCGAGAACTCCCCCCATCCCCATGACTCGGTGTTTGGGCAAATCTGCAGCTTCCCACGCTAAATAAGTCATGATATCTAGGGGATTTGTGACTGTGATTAAGATGGCTTCGGGAGAATGCTCGATCGCCTTTTTTGTGGCTTCCGTGACAATTCCAGCATTGATTTTAATTAAATCTTCCCGATTGATACCGGGTTTGCGCGGCACTCCGGCGGCAATTACTATGATATTTGAGTTGGCCGTATCAGTATAATCATTTGTACCGACTATTTGGCGATCGTGGTGTTCCACTCCCCTGGCTTCCATCAAATCCAAAGCAACGCCCTGCGGCCAACCCTCCACAATATCTAGCAATACTACATCTGCCAGATTTTTCTCAGCAATTCGCTGGGCTAATGTACTGCCGACTTTGCCTGCACCAATAATTGATACGCGGTTTGATGGAGAATTCATTTGATTTTAGATTTTAGATTTTAGATTTTAGATTTTAGCAATCAGCTTAATTGGGGAAAGGCGCGCGTCGCGCACCCTTCGCTACATTAAGAACAGTGAAGTTTAGTTTTGGTGAGTTACTTAAAATCTTCGAGTTGGTCTACCCGCAGCCAAATATTCGGGGTGGGAACTTTGCCAAATTTGACGAAGGCATAGTCGCCGCGAACATCCATCACTTCGCCCTTTGTTTCAAATATATAGGAGGAAAAGCGCTGGTCGCTGGCTTGGGCTTCTAGACTGTTTTCCAATTTTTCGCGTACAGCGCGAACTATACTGCCTTTTTTGATTGCCATAACTTGCTTTGTTTAGTTTAAAAAACTATACAAATTTTAATCTAGATTTGCCTTGAAAGGACTTCTTCTTTCTTATGACCTCTGGCACCATTCTCGCTTAACAAGATTTCCGGCCTGTTCCACAATAGTTCAATATTCTTTTGGGCTGGGTGTCCCGCCCGCCCCTGACAGCCTTATTGACAATGTGTAAGGTATCAGTTCTTCCTTCTTCCCTCTTCCCTCTCCCGCCTTCTTCCCTCTTCTTCCTTCTTCCTCCTTCCTGACATCCCTTACATCCGTTACATCCGTCGAGCGAATCCGTTGCCGAACTTCCTTCTTCCTGACATCCGTTACATCCGTTACATCCGTTACACAATCCGTTGCCGAACTTCCTTCTACTTATTGCTGACACGCGGGGCAAAAATGAGTCGATCGCCCTGCTAATTTTATACGTTCGATGGTTGCGGAGCAAGTGCGGCAGGGTTGACCAGCGCGATTGTACACCCAAGCTACGCCGCCGTAGTTGCCGTTGACACCTTGGACGTTGAGAAAATTGCTAAAAGTGGTGCCACCGGATGCGATCGCCTTCTGTAAAACTTGAATAATAGCTGTATGGATGCGCCCAATTTGCTCTGCGGTCAAATCCGCGCACAGAGTTGTGGGCATCACTCCCGACAAAAACAAAGTTTCGTCTGCGTAAATATTGCCCAAACCAGCTATCAGTGACTGGTCTAGCAAAGCTGTTTTTATGGGTCGCGCCCGCCGGTGCAGCTTGCGGGCCAAATATTCTGTTGTAAACTCGTCGGAAAACGGTTCGGGGCCTAAGAGTTTCAGACCGATGACAGTGCTCGAAACCTCGGTTTCTGCAGGCACGTACCACATTTGCCCGAAGGTGCGCTGGTCTACAAACCGCAATTCTTGATTTCCTTCAAAGAATAGCCGCACTCGCGCGTGTTTTTGCAGGGGTTCGGATCGGTTCACCCACAGCAGTTGTCCCGTCATCCGCAGGTGAACGCCCAACCAGCCCGCTTTTGAAGGAAGGAAGAAGGAAGAAGGAAGAGGGGAAGAACTTGGAGTTTGATCCCTAAATTCTCCCCCTTTCCCTTTTTCCCTTTCTCCTTCTGGGAATTGAGATAGTTCTGCCAGTAGATATTTGCCGCGTCTGTACCAGCGGGCGATCGACTTTCCTTTGACTTTTGTCAAAAAATCGGTCGCAGAGATTGAACGGGCGATCGTGCTGTTTAGCAACACGTCCCCGTCCAAAATTTCTCGATCGAGGGTTGCTTGATTCAAGCCCCGGCAAATAGTTTCAACTTCTGGCAGTTCTGGCACAATTAGCGTTGTTCTGTTCCTTGATTTGGCGAACCTTCGACGCTGCCGGTAACTTCGGCGCCCGGTTTGCTGTCCGTCGAAGTTTTCGGCTGCTGGGGGGCTCCTCCGCTGCCGGTTTTCCGCGTTTTCTCGTCCAGCGTGGTTTGTTTGCCGCCGGAAGCTACTGGAGTCCCTGTTTTCGCTTTTGCTTTGGGTGCTGCCACTTCCACTAATTCGCTTTGGGCGAAGTTGTTGGTGTTGACGCCTGCATAATTTACGCTGTTAAAGCGAACGATAACTGGGTATTTAATGCCGCTTTGGTCTACCGTAGCAACGGTGCCCACTTCTTGATACCAGAAGGATTCTTTGCGGAGAATCCGAACTGTAGAACCGCGTTGAACCATGAGCTTTGTTTCCTTTGCGATGAATAAACGGATAAAGCCATTTTTTTTACTCTAGTCGATCGCGCGACGCATTTGAAGTCTGCAACGAAATTTTTACCTGTCGCGCCGTTTTTTGAGCGGCTGTTTGTAAAGAAAAGTAAATACTTTGCTAGGGCGATCGCTGGGGTTGCAAAATAAATAAACCCACATTATCCGTCAAATAAAACCCGTGGGAGCAAGTTGAAAACAAACTTTACAAATAGTTGTGAATTGCTACAGTTAAATGTTCTGGGAAATTCTGATAAGTCATGACTGAACCTCACGCCACAGTAATACTCGCGATTAGTGCGGACGGTAAAATAGCAGATGCAGTACGATCGCCCGCGAGATTCGGTTCTGCCAACGACAAAGCCCACCTCGAACAGCAAGTAGCAGCAAGTGACGCCGTTTTGTTCGGCAACGGCACTTTACAGGCTTATGGGACGACGATGAGAGTGATTTCGCCGGAATTGGTCAAACAGAGGGAACAGCAAGGGAAGCCCCCACAACCGGTGCAAATTGTATGTTCGCGCTCGCCCCAATTTGACCCAAACTTGCGATTTTTCCAGCAACCGGTGCCTCGGTGGCTGCTGACGGGGCAAGACAGTAGGCACACAGCATTGCCGTTTCCCTACCCGATGACAAACAGTAAGTTCGATCGAATTATCTATGCAAAAACCGCAGGTGAAGAGATTGATTGGATTGATGCGTTTCAACAGCTAACAAGCTTCGGTATCAAACGTTTGGCTATTCTGGGCGGGGGAAAACTGGTAGCGTCTGTGCTGGCTGCAGGCTTGGTAGACGAACTTTGGCTGACGGTTTGCCCGTTAATTTTAGGTGGCGCGGATGCACCGACACCTGTGGAGGGAGAGGGTTTTTTGGCAGATTTAGCTCCGAAATTGGAACTTTTGGCGGTTAAACAGGTAGGACAAGAGGTATTTTTGCATTATCGGGTCGATCGATAGTCGCGCATTTTAACTGTTTCCCGGCAGAGCCTGGTAACAAATGTCGAACAGGGGAAATTATATTAAGTTAAATGAAGTTCGATCGCTCTACGCTCAAATCTCCCTATGCTGAAACAGCCAAAACCTCAATATTCTGTAGCCTGGATTAGCAAAATAGGCGAAATCCCGCAAGCGTCGTGGGATGCCCTGGCGATGCCACTAAAAACTCCATTTCTGGAATGGGATTGGCTTAACAATCTCGAAGTATCGGGCAGTGCGACAGGTAAAACCGGTTGGCTACCGCATCACTTGACGGTGTGGCGAGACAAACAGTTGATTGCTTGCGCGCCACTTTATGTCAAAAGCCACAGCTACGGCGAATTTGTGTTCGACAATCAGTGGGCCGATTTAGCTCAACGTTTGGGCATTAAATATTATCCCAAATTGATGGGAATGACGCCGTTTACTCCGGCTGAAGGCTATCGGTTTTTGATTGCCGAGGGGGAAGATGAAGACGAGTTAACCGGAGTAATGGTAAGCGCGATCGACCATTTTTGCGATCGCCACAATATCTCCGGCTGCAATTTCCTTTATGTCGATCCCGAATGGCGCGAAAGAATGGAACGCCACGGTTTCAGCAGTTGGCTGCACCACAGCTATATTTGGCAAAATCAAGGCTATCAAAATTTTGACAATTATTTAGGCGCATTTAATGCTAACCAGCGCCGCAATATCAAGCGCGAACGCAAAGCAGTTGACCAAGCTGGTTTGTTGGTAAAAACGCTGACTGGCGATGAAATTCCCCAAGCCATGTTTGGTCAAATGTATGCTTTTTATGAGAATACTTGCGACAAATTTGGTTGGTGGGGAAGCAAGTATCTGACTAAGCGATTTTTTGAACAGTTGCACCACAATTATCGCGATCGAGTTTTATTTGTAGCAGCCTACGACAAGGAAGATGACAGACAGCCGATGGGTATGTCTTTTTGTTTGTATAAGGGCGATCGACTGTACGGGCGTTATTGGGGAAGTTTGCAGGAAATCGACTGCTTGCACTTCGATGCTTGTTACTATACGCCGATCGAATGGGCGATCGATCGGGGCATTCAAAGCTTCGATCCCGGTGCCGGCGGGCGGCACAAAAAACGGCGCGGCTTTCCAGCTACGCCAAATTATAGTTTGCACCGATTTTATAACAACCGTCTGGCCCAAATTCTCAAGTCTTATATCGGTCAAATCAACGAAAGAGAACAGGAAGAAATTGATGCAATCAACGAGGATTTACCTTTTACTAAATTACCTCCGTTGTTACTCGGCGAGTGACGGTTGACTGGGAATTTGGAATTGGAAATTGGGAATTAGTAACAGCCCATCGGTGTCAACCTAATACTAAAACCCTGTGTCTATCTCGTTTGTATCGAAGTTTCGAGCCCCCTAAATCCCCCTTAAGAAGGGGAGTAGGGGTTGAATTTGAATGCTCTTTCCCCTTTATTAAGGGGAGTTAGAGGGGAGGTAAGAATAGTCTTGTCACCCCTTATTAAGAGGGGTTAGGGGGACTCGAAACTCAACTATAAACGATATTTATTATGGATTTTAGTCTTAAGTTGACACGAATGGTAACAGTCAACAGTCAACAGTCAACAGTCAACAGTCAACAGTCAACAGTCAACAGTCAACCGTTAAACTAATTCAAAACTACCTTGCCATCTTCCTGAATTTGCAGCGATTTTGTATCAGCGTCCAACTCAGTTGTCGCGCCGAAACTGACTTGCAACATTCCCGGCATCGCGGTTGCTTGGGGGCGAACCAGCAGCAATCCGCCGTCTGGGCGCTGGTAAGTGAGGGTGATTGGCACTTGGATGCTTTTAAGCAAAATTTCCGATTGTTCGCCCAGAGTGCGCGGTTGGGTAACGCCTACGATTTGATAATTGATGACAGCATTGGTGGTATTCACCAGTTTAATTACTATCATGCCTTCGCTAGGCGTAACTCGCGCACTGGGCATGGGGAAGCGGGCAGGCGCGTCTGTTGGTGTAGAGGGCATCCCGCTGAGGCCCGGACTCGCAGCCGGAGTTGGTTCGCTGACGGGTTCTTCAGTGGCTGCGGGAGTCTCTGCGGGTTGGGAAACGGGTTTTCCTTGTTGGGGCGGTGGGCCGCCGGCCTGGGAAAGTGTTGCGATACTAACGAGTAAACCTCCGCAGGTGGCTGCTAGCAAGCTGATTTTTTTTAACGGTAGATTGTGGCGAAACATAAATAACTCCTCACAAGTTCGATCGAGGTTGTCCAACACAGTTCATGTTAATCTATGCGGGAATTGAATTTTAATAGCTTGGTTTGGGCGCGAGGTAAGAAGAATCAGGCTTGAGGGGGAGATTTTTTTTTAACCGCAGAGGGCGCAGAGGGCGCAGAGGAGGAGGGGAAGTTTTAGAGGTGGGATGCTTCTGATTTGTGGGCGGGGAGGGTGACGGTAACGGCGGTACCTCGATCGACTTGGCTGTCAATGCGGATTTGGCCGCGGTGATTTTCGACAATTGCTTTGGCGATTGCTAATCCTAAACCGGAACCAGCGGCGCTGCGGTGGGTTCGGGCGGGATCTACGCGGTAGAATCGATCGAACAAATGTGGCAGGGCTTCTGCGGAAATCCCGATGCCGGTGTCTGTTACTTTGATTTGCAGCGCTGGATTTAATATCGGCGAATTTCTTTTGTTTTTAGCAGCAAGTTGCAATTCTACTTCAATTTCGCCGCCAGAGGGCGTGTACTGCACGGCGTTGCTGACGATATTGGTAAACAGTCGGGCTAGTTGATCCCAGTCTCCCAAGAGTGTAAAGTTGTCCTCAGCGTTGGGCAGATCGACAATTTCCAAAGAAAGAGAGAGATTTTGGGTAGTGGCGATCGCCTGTTGTTCTTCAATTACCTCCATCAGCAAAGCATCGAGGGGAACCTCAATCCACTGCTGCTGGACGATGCCGCTATCTTGTCTGGCTAAAAACAGCAAATCGTCAACCAAGCGCCCCAAACGGCGGGTGAGGCGTTCGATAACTTGTAGCTGTTGATGCTGCTGCGGTTCGATATCCGGTTCCGCCAAAGCTACTTGGACGTTAGTTTGAATAGTGGCGATCGGATTTCTGAGTTCGTGAGAAGCATCAGCGGTAAACTGTTTGAGACGCCCGTAAGACTCCCGTATCGGTGCCATCGCCAATCCCGACAGCAGCCAGCCAATAGCTGCAACGCAAATTAGAGTTAAACTCGCGCCCAAAATCAAATCGAGAATTAATTGGCGGATCGGTTTTGTCACTTCAAACCAAGGATGGCTGACTCGCAAATATCCCAGAACTTGGCGGCCGATTTGTACTCGCTGCGTTACTTGTCTGAGGGAATAGTTTTGAGTTGTCCGAATGCTAATTGGTTTAGTAGAAACACGATTGGTATTTTGTGCAATAGACTTTTCACTACCTAAATTTAGATTTTCCTGCCAACCTGCATTCAAACCGCCATCAAAACCTCTTCTTTCTCCCCTCTGCGCCCTCTGCGCCTCTGCGGTTAAATCCCTCTTCTCTCTTCCCTCTAAAAACCGAATAGTTTCCATATTCATCCGTGTATCCGCATTCAAATCCGTGTCGTGCTTTTTTACCCTGAGCGAAGTCGAAGGCTCTTCTGCCTGATTTTTACCCTGAAACTGCAACTTATTATTAATTATCCAAACAGTTTCCCCGGTGCGGTTAGCGTGAATGGGAATATTCAGCGGTTCCGATAAAGTAGACCACAGCAATTCGCCCGTAGGACTGAACCATTCTAAATCAATATGGTCGTCTTCTACAGCATCGGTGCTATCTCGGAAACTGGCTTGAATATTAACTTGTAACTTATTTTTATCTTTGATATTAGGGAAATTTAGCGGTTCGATAACGAGAGTTCGCTCTATTACTTCGACAACGTGATGGAGGGTGTCGTCAATGCGATCGATCAAAGTATTGCGGACGTAAAAATAGAAACCCGTGGCGAATACAAGTAACAATACAGCAGTAACGGCAGTGTACCAAATAGCGAGGCGGCGGCGGGTAGCTTGAAACATATTGCGAAGGAAGTTCGGCAACGGATTGTGTAATTGATTCAACAGATTTAACTCATATGTTGCACCATTCTCAATTAGCCTTTTCTGAACAGGCTTTCCGGCCTGTTCCACAAGAAAATCTATTCTTTGTGGAACAGGCCGGAAAGCCTGTTGCTGACGCAAGATGCCTGTTCCACAAGAAAATCTATTCTTTGTGGAACAGGCCGGAAAGCCTGTTGCTGACAATGGTGCAACATCTCAGTTTAACCAATTTAATAACTATAACCTTCTTATCTTCTCTTCTTCTCTTCCTTCGTGTCCTTCGCGCCTTCGCGGTTCGTTAAAAAAAGCCTTGTTCGCAAATTATATCAAAAAACTCTAACAACTTTCCCTTCTTGATACTTCAGACAGATGTCGAGAGAGCTGTCACCATACTATTATAATCGCGAAAGTTTTTAGGTAAAAGCCTGTGAATAAATTTTTATTTCGAGCCGCGATCGGGCTATTAATGGCATTTTTTGGGGCAATCACCTATTTTACAAACGACGTAGAAAATCCGGTAACAGGAGAAAGACAGCGAGTGCAGCTTTCTCCCCGCCAAGAGATAGTTTTGGGATTGCAGGCGCGAGATAAAATGGCCGCGCAGCACGGGGGGCTTTATCCCAGCCAGAGTCTTCAGCAGTATCTCGATCGAGTAGGAGCACGAGTAGTCAACGGTTCGGCCGCGAAACAAGCGGGTTATCCGTTTGAATTCCACCTGCTGCGAGATGCCCAAACTGTCAATGCTTTTGCTCTACCGGGCGGACAAGTTTTCATTACCGCCGGACTCCTGGGGCGGCTAAATTCCGAGGCTCAGTTGGCCGCTATACTGGGGCACGAAAGCGGTCACGTTGTGGCGCGTCACGGTGCGGAACACTTGGCAAAACAGCAGTTGGGCAGGTCTTTGGTAACGGCGGTTGGGGTGGCTACTAGCGACGATCGCGGTGGGGGCCAGCAGGCTGCATTAATTGCTCAAGCTGTCAATCAAGTTGTCGGTTTGCGGTACGGTAGATCGGATGAACTTGAGAGCGATCGGCTCGGTTTTCGGTTTATGACGGAGGCGGGTTACGATCCTAGAGGTATTGTTGAGGTGATGCAAATTCTCGGTTCTGCTAGGAAGGGCGAAGCGCCGCCGGAGTTTTTGAGTTCTCACCCAAACCCTGAAAACCGAGTTCAAAAGTTGCAAGCTTTAATCGCACAAAATTACCCTAACGGTGTTCCAGCTAATTTGGTGTCTGGACGCGAAGAGTTTGCTAAGAATTTGTCTGGCGGTTAGGGATAATTGCATCGGGCTTTACCGAAATTAAGGGGTCTAAAGCCCCGTCCTTCTAGGACGGCTTTTTATTTTATTGTATTTTATTTTCTCTGAGTCCCCCATGAGAACATTTTGACTATACAATAATAGTATGAAGACTCTGAAGTTCAAACGGCTCTCCTGAACTTATGGTTATAAGTTTATCTAATCAGAAAAGCAAGCTAATACGCGATTCCTAAAATTATTAA
>NZ_JAUBTK010000130.1:0-12546 GCF_036702455.1 Microcoleus sp. D2_18a_D3 | reverse complement strand
TTACTTAACCAGTTGAAAGCCAAGCGCAAAAAGTCCAAGTGCGACCTAGCGGACGTACAAGCAATCTTGGATATGCTGGGTAGTTTGTTGCCTTAACTCACCGATCGTTCCCGGCACGGAACTTCGATCGCTTCAGTCACACTATGCGTATGTTGTGACTCTGGGTTTTTGGGTTCCGACCGGGAAGCGGACAGTATAAATGAGAAATCATTTGACACGACAGAGGACGGGATAGCGTTCTAAGGTTTAGCCGCCCATCATAGGCGGCTAAGGTAAAAAAAGCAAGGTAGAACAGTCAAGGTAGGATAGAAGATTGATAGAAGAGCTCGCTTGTAAGCAGGCATCAGGTAAGAGACACTGGGGTAGGTAAATGGGTCACAGTAATGGCTGAAATACCCAAAAAAAGGCTCTTTTGCTAGAGTGTTGATAGAAATCGAGTAGTTAAAGTCTGAAAGTATGGAAAAATCGTTGTTAAGCCTAGTCTGGATGGATTACCGGTTGTCTGTGTTATTAACAATTTCGATCCCGCTGGTAGTGCTGATTTGGGCTGTTGTGGCAAAAGCTGAGGCGATCATCCGTTTGTCGATTATTTATTGGCGGGTGGCGAGTTTGCTGGCAATTACACTTTACCTGATGATGGCTGCGCTGCCTGTGAGCTTTGTGTCGTCGGTGATTGCCAGGGCCTTAATTCCTGCTAGTCTGTGGTTTTGGGAGGATTTAAACGAAGAAATTGCCGATCGACCGCAGTCGCCCCTGAAACTGGCTTTTACAGCTTGGCGGTGGGCGATTACTGTTTACAGCGGTTTGGGCGCTCTAGCTCAACTTTTCTTCTTAAGCTGTGCCTTTAAATCTCAAATTCAGATAATTGATGAACCTTTTTGCCGCGTTTGGTTAGATCCACCTTGGCTGTACAAACAAATGTTTCACCCTACGGCAAACCCTCAATTTTTGGGATTGTTGGGTATGATAGGTTTAGCAATTTATGTACTTTACTTGTCATATTTTGTGCTAATTAGGCTAGGAAAACAGGGGAGGTCAGCTACCGGAAATTAAGTTTAGTTGAAGTTAGTATTTTCCTCCTAAATTGCAGCTAAAATTTTCCACAAAAAGCTCATAAATCCCAAAGAAAAACAGCCGGGGCGCATCTACGAAAGAATCAAACTAACACCAGGGTGGCGGACGTGACCCGCCCAAAAACGGATACAAGGCCCCACTCCTGTCGTGGAGATATAAAAATTTTAGACTAAGGTTCAAGCTTCCAGATTCATCTGTGGAGTAAATCTAAAATCTAAAATCTAAAATCTAAAATCGACTGACAGCAATGTTATTGGGAAAGACTGTGATGGATAGCAAACAAGCCTACTTACAGTGCTTAGACAGGCTGATTTGGGCGATCGATCGCCTGGAAGCAAAAGTCGAACCAAGTGAACTCGCTCGGATTGCCGAACTGATTGTTCAGCCGATGATGGGGCCCTGGCGGTTTTTTCACACTCCCGAACATATTTTTGATGTGGGGGGAGATGAAGACGCGATCGAGGTTTTGGCAGCTTTATTTCACGATACCGTCTACCTGCAAGTCGATCGCAGCATTAACTTTAACGTCAGCTACTACATCACTCCTGTTGCAAAAGAGGTTAACCAACACCTACAAATTCGGGATAAATCTGAACTGCCTGCGGATGCTACCTTCGAGATGGTAATGCTGGTATTCAATTTTGTACCGGGCGAAGTCCTCAATCCTTTGGCTGGACAAAACGAATTTCTCAGCGCTGTGGTAGCAGCAAAAGCTCTAGAACCATTTCTAAAACGCGAGCAATTGCTTCAAATTGCAGGCTGCATTGAAGCAACCATTCCTTTTCGCGTCGCCGATTCGGGAGTAACGGTAAGCCAGCGCCTTTATGAGCGCTTGCAAGCAATAAATAGCCTGTTTAACCTCAGTTTAACGGACGAGGAAATGCGGGAAACGGTCAAAAAAGCTGTGCGAATCTCTAACCGGGATGTGATGAGTTTTGCTCACCATAGTTCAGCCCATTTTTTGGCAAATACCTGGAATTTACTGCCGGAAACCAATCACAATCTCATCTGCTGGGGTTTTTACACGGTTCGCGACTACCGAGTTGCTTTGGTGAAGATGGAAGGTTTTCTGAATTATCTCAAGCCCGAAATAATTTTCCGACAGTTTGAGGGATATCCAGACGATCGCACCTATCAGCGCTGGGAAACTACTGCTAAGTACAATCTCGAAATTGCGAAGCTTTATTTGGGGTGCAAACTGGCTGCCCTAGCCCTGCTAGAAGCTCTTTCTTCAGGTTTGGGGATAGATGTTTCTCTGGCGATGATGATGGGAGGATTTCCAGATCAAGCTGCTAACTGCGTGCGCCTAGAAAGCTTTTTTCCAGAAATAGAGAAACCTTACCAACCTAAAAGTGGTTTAGAAGCGGAAGTATTGAATTTATTAGAAAATGGGCGGGCTAAAAGCACTTCTAAAACCGATTTGGAGAACTCGCCACTGACAACGTTTGTGGTGAAAATTGTTGGCTTTGACGAAATGCGCTATCAGTGCGATCGAGCTAAGGAATTTTTTCGAGAAAATCTCAACGCCGACGACTTTATTTCCGACTTTAACCCGATAGTTACAGAAATTGTCATTGATTCAATTCTCAAGTTGTTTGACAGCCGGAAATCTACTATCTACCGATACTACGATATCACTTCTAAGTTAAAGTCACAACCCCAGACCAATTTTCCCGCTCGCCCTTTTCGCTCACATGGTTAACTAGCTTTAAATACAGTATTTTTGCCTCCTCTATATAAAAAACTATTACTCACCTTATACAAGAGTGCAGCGATTACACCGTGACAGGATTGATTGCCTAGCCAACCTACGTCAATCAGCCTATCCCTCCCGACACCAACAGCCCTACAGGTATGGTGTGGGGCTTCCGGCAAAGATGCTACTAAAAGTTGATAAAAAATGGAAATTCGCTGCTGTTTGCCTTTGACAATTACTTTGTACAAAACGGATTTGATAGCGGGCTGTCACTCATCTGAGCTACCCCAGATAAGCGTCACTATAAAAAGCGACTGTTAAAGCACTTCCACCCACAGCTACAACTGGGGAATAGCAAGTTCAAACGACTTGCGAACCACTAATCCCCAATCAAACCATGCAAACCACAAATTCAATTTACGCTCAATTGCCTCTTTGCTCTTCACTGCCCACAGTGAAACGAAATAATAGTACCACTGCCAATCAAAACGTGCGCTATCTCCAACAATCCTTAGTTAAAAACGGATATCCCGTCGCAACTGATGGATTCTTCGGCCCAAAAACCGAACAAGCAGTCATCAAATTTCAAAAGGAAAATAAGATTGCTGTTGATGGCATTGTCGGCCCTCAAACTTGGAGTCTATTAGGCGCTTGTTATACAGATGAACCCGGATGTTAAATCCAAGTTAACTAATCCTAGGCGCACGGCTAGCAAGAAACTGGGTTTTTTCACAACAATACTTCGTTTCAGTCTCCAGAAACGCTAAAAAAACTGGTGGTTGAGCGAAGCCGAAACCCCGTTTCTGCCCGTCAAAAGTGCATCCAGGACTATTAACATCATTTCCGCACTTCTCTGCTTTCAAACAACTTGCAAACAACCAATGGAGACTCAAACTATGCAAACCACAAACGCAATTCGCACTGAATTACCTTCCTGCCGTTATTTTCCCCTACTCAAACGCAACGATGGTGTCACCCAAAATGAGGACGTTCGCTACCTCCAGCGGCTCTTGAACGCCAGCGGATTTTCCCTAAATACTGATGGAGGATTCGGCCCGAAAACCCAACAAGCAGTAATCAATTTTCAAAAGCAACAACAACTCGTTGCTGATGGCATTGTCGGCCCTAAAACTTGGAATAAATTGGGCGTTTGTACAACTATATTTTAAAGTTTGTACAACCATATTTTAAACAGAGTAGGGCGTGCAGTGTGCGCCCTATTTCTCCGTCGAAGTTTCCACCCCACACCACCCCTCCGGGGCTCCGTACATTCGATACTTGCGAGCTCGTTTGAAATACAGCATTGCTACCCGATCGTCAGGATTGATTTGTAAAATATTCTGAAATATTTTTTGGGCGGCAACAAATTTTTGCTCGTAGTAAAAATTGAGAGCTTCTTGAAAAACCTCCGCAGTTTGCTGCTTGAGTACAATGCTCTGCTCTGTTTCTGTCTCGTAAATTTCAAACACTGACACAGCATTTGTCTTTCCTTTCACCGTTACTCGATCGACAAACCTGTACTTATATCTTTCTGGATCGTCGAGGCGATCGATAATTGCACCGCTAACTAGAATGCCCGCGCCGTAAACCTTAGTCAATCCTTCCAAACGAGACGCGAGATTCACCGCATCAGCAATCACCGTACTTTCCATCCGTTCTCGCTCGCCAATCGTACCCAACATCAAATTGCCCGCGTGCAAACCGACGCCGATCTCGATCGGAAACAAGCCATTTTTTTCTCGCTGCTGGTTATAGAGATTTACTTCTTTCTGCATATCAATTGCTGCTCGCACCCCATCAGATGGAGATGTAGGAAACAGTGCCATGACTGCATCCCCAATGTATTTGTCAATAAACCCATTATTTTTCCTGATTACAGGGCTAACCCTTCCCAAGTAAGTATTAATAAATGCAAAATTTTCATCCGGTGTCATCTTTTCCGAAAGCGCCGTAAACGAGCGAATATCCGCAAACAGCACTGTCATATCTCTTTCCTGATGTTCGCCTAATTTTACTTCAATAATACTCGGCTTTTCCAGCAAGTTTAGAAAATCGTGCGGCACAAACCTGCCGTAGGCTGCATTCAGTTTAGCAAGGCGAATTTGCGTGTTAATTCTCGCCAACAATTCCTTTTTGATAAAAGGTTTAGTTACATAATCATTTGCTTCTAAGTTAAAAGCTTCTACCAAGTCGGTAGTTAGATTTTTGGCCGTCAGCATCAGAATCGGCATTTCTAAAGGCGAGTATTTTTTGCGAACTTCTCGACACACTTCATAACCCGTCATCTGCGGCATCATTACGTCGAGTAAAATTAAGTCGGGCTTAAATCCTGATTCAATCAGATTTAAAGCTTCTAAGCCGTTGCTCGCTTGAGTAATCTCGTAGTTGGCTAGAGAAAGACTGTTGATGATGACATGAATATTAATCGGCTCATCATCCACTACCAAAATTTTTAATTTTTCACTTTCTAGCGACTCGCTATTGTCTGATACCTGAGAATTTATTATAGAGGATTGGCGGGCTAGTTCAGGAGTGATAAAAATGGGAGAACCCTCGGTTAAATGCGGCTGTATGCTGCTAAATTCCGGCTGACTCTCAGATAGGGGCAAAGTAAAGGTGAATTGGGAACCGACGCCTACAGTTGAAGATACCGAAATTTTGCCTCCGTGCAATTCAACTAATTGCTTGGCAACCGTTAACCCTAAACCAGTGCCGCCATATTCTCTAGCTGTAGAACCGTCAGCTTGTTCAAAGGATTCAAAAATTCGGTCTAATTTATCTTCGGGGATGCCAATACCAGTGTCGGATACAGTAATCGCTAATTGGGAATTAGACGGTGATTGTGCGTTGCCCGTTACCAATTCTGCGGAAATTTCAACTCTGCCACTTTCGGTAAACTTAATCGCATTGCCGATTAAGTTGTAAAGTATTTGCTGCAAGCGATTCTCGTCGGCTGCTATTGGCGGCAATTCAGGAGCAACTGAGTTAATCAATTGCAAGTTTTTTTTCCCTACTAATGGCTGAGACAAAGTGACAATTACAGAGACTATTTCTCGAATACCGACGGACTTAATTTGCAGTTCTATAGTTTTGTGTTTGAGCTGCGAAAAATCTAAAAGATCGTTAATTAAAGAAGACAATCTTTTCCCCGATGATGAAATCAAAGCTAAGTTAAAATTTGTTGGTTCTGGCAGTTGTCCGGTAGCACCGTCTATTAAAGATTCTGCAATCCCAATAATGCCGTTGAGGGGAGTGCGGAGTTCGTGGGAAGTATTGGCTAAAAACTCGTCTTTCAGTTTGTCCAGTCGCTGCAATTCGGTATTTTTAGTTTCTAAGGCAGTAAAAGATGCTTGCAGTTGTGCTGCCATGCTGTTAAAAGCAGCGGCAAGTACGCCCAACTCGTCGGAGCGATCGAGCTTTACAGTTTGGTCAAATTGTCCTTCAGATAAAGCTATTGCTGCATTTTTTAATTTTATAAGAGGTTTGATAATCCAGCGAGAAGTGAGAATTCCTAACACACTTGCCATGCCCAAAGCTGCCAGACATAGCAACACTGTAGTTCGGTTGCCCGCATGAATTTGTTCCATAAAGTCGGCTTCGGGAACAACAACGACAATCAGCAAATCTAAACCCTTGTCGTCTTGGAATGGCAGGACTTTTAAAAATTGCTGCTTCCCGTTTATCTCAAAATGGATTTGCTGCGATTTGGTAATTTGCTGAAAGTTTTGAAAGTGACTTTCTAAATATTTAGCTGTAGTTTGCGTTACTGGATCGCTGCTTTCTGTAACTTTAAACAGTTCTTTTTTACCGTTTTTGGTGCGGAAAGGTTTTTCGGGTGTGGAAGTTGCCAGCAGCGTGCCGTTTCTTTCGATAATAAAAGTTTGACAGGATTTACCTATTTTGAGGCTGTTTAAAAATTGACCGATACTGTCGAGACGCAACGCAGCAATTAATACTCCTTCTAGCTGTTTCTGGCTGTTGTAAACTGGTTGCAGCGCGCTGAGGATTAAGGTGGGTTCTAGGAAGGATATATAAACTGAACTCCAAGTTGGTTTGGCTTCTAGAGCCGCATAGGAGTAGGAAGGGTGCTGTCGGATGTCGAAGTTTTTGACGGAGGCTGCTACTGTAGTGCGATCGCCCGTATCATTAGTATTGTAAGAATAAAAATCAAAATTTGTAGAAGGGCCCGATGCGTTAATCAATAAAGTGCCGTTCGACATCTTTTCGCCGGTGCGATATTCTCCATCTTGATTAGCGATCGACGTAAAATTGATATAAGGATACAATTGCACTTGCCGCCACAGATATTTTTCCCAAGCTGACAAGTCTTTCATGTTCACAAAACCCAGTTTCACCGCATCCAGCTTGCTTTGATTGATTTGATGCGGAGTTTCCAGATAAGTTCTCAAATTTTGCTCAATGCGATTGCTCACCTCCCCCATCAACTGACCGGCAAGGTCATTCACTGCTCTTTGAGAGTTTTTAAATGATAAGTATCCTACAATACCCACCGCTGCAAATACTTGCAAGACAAACGGAACTATGAGTACGGTTTGCAGCGTTGCTTTTCTTGAAAGTTTTGCCACTAAGTGCTTGAGAGAAAGAGTGGACATAACATTAATTTAGCTTGAAAGACACAGTTAATACTTGGAGCGAAGATTTACCGCCGGCAACTATTCTAAGCCATTTTGTACTTAAACAAAACTTACGCAAGAAAAGCCTGATTCTTGGTTTCTTCGTGAATCGCGGTCCAACCTGAGATTTTTCAGAGAAACTGAGTTTATTTCTCGCATACCTTTCCGCAGTATATTCGAGTTTGAAGTCAAAAGCACCGCACTCGACGGCGTATCTTTCAGGAATACTCCCCATTTTGGGGCCGAATGCTTCGGCTTAAATGTATTATGACGGAGGCCAGGTACAAAAAACCGGATAAACACATAAAAATTTCTGCCGTCAGCTTAATGTTACTTTTACTACTTTTCATCCAAAGCTTCTATCCCCGACCATCCTTGTGGCACTCCATACATTCGATTCTTCAGAGAGCGCTGAGAGTAAATTGCTGCTAACTTATCTTGAGGATTTCTGGCGCAAATCTTACTGAATAATTTTTGCACTTCTGTAGAATTTTGCTCGAAATAAAGCTCCAGACCTTTTTGGAACTCCGCAGCGGTTGCCTGTTTTAGTTGAATGCTTTGTTCTGTTTCTGCATCATAAATTTCAAACACTGACACGGCTGATTTTTTCCCTTTTACTGGGACTCGATCGACAAATCGCCACATATATTTTTTTCGATCGCCTAAACGCTCTAAAATTGAGTCACTAACTAGAATCCAGGCCCAGTAAACAGTTATTTATTAGCTCTGAGTTGCAACTTGTCCGAGCTGAAATCAACAAGCAAAAAGTTAGCATAAATAGCAGCGAATATCCCCACGCTAAACGCTGTTTAATAAAGTTTTGAATAAAAAACGATAATGGGAACCTAGTCTTTCGGTGGCTCATAAAATATCGGACAAGTAGGTTTTGGAGTCAGAAAATCTTCCCGATGTTTTTTACAGGATTTATAGAATGTGCGCTTACTTCCTGCTGTTAAAAAAGGTCGAATTAAAAATAAAATTTTAGCGGGCTGTCCATGAAATTAGCCGCAAAATTAAGCTATATTATAGCAGATTTCAGGAAAGTGACATTTGCTATGGCTGACTCTATTGCTCGCCGCTTGGAACAATACACGGTAAAACGATCGCACGAAGTTTTAATCGTCAAGGCCGAAATTGACGGCGAATTCGATGAAATTGCTATTTTTAAAGGCTTTTCTAGCTCTCTGACGCGATCGACCGCTTTCGATCCAGAGGTTCCTGTTTTGCCGGAGGAAGCAAAAATTGTCAGTGTCGATCGCGTGGAGAGCCCCTACAATCCAAATAACCCCCGCTATCTTCAGCAGGGGTTATCTTGGGAAACCATGCAATCTCTATTGTCCGAGGCCGGAGTTTAGCAAAACATTAGGGACACAACGCGAGAAAAACAGCAGGGACACAACAATGTTGTGTCCCTACTACAAAAGCACTATGTCCTTAACCTTAGAGCTAGATCGTGCCGCCGGCAGCTTGGAAACGAGCTCTCGCGCGTTTGATGGCTTGCTTAGCTTGAATTTGCTCTTGCAAAGTGCCGCTAGTAGCCTTTTGCAAACGAGCTTCTGCTTCGGTGTAAGCAGTACGAGCAGCTTCTTTATCAATGGTTTCGCCTTTTTCAGCGCCGTTGACAAGAATAGTAACTTTGTTTTCTTGGATTTCTGCAAAGCCACCCATCAGAGCAATAGACACCCATTCCTTGCCGGGACGGACGCGCATCACTCCGGTATCCAAAGCTGTCAACATGGGAGCGTGACCGCTCAAGATACCCAGTTGGCCTGTGGTGCTCGGCAGAATTACTTCTTCAGCATTAGAATCCCAAACAGTTTTGTCTGGGGCCACTACGCGCACAGTTAATGTCATAAATTGTCCTTAGTCATTAGTCATTAGTCATTAGTCAGCAGTCAGCAGTCACCAGTCATTAGTAATTAGTCATTAGTCAGCCGTCGGCTATCATCAGTCACTTAGTTGTTAACAGTTAACAGTTAACAGTTAACAACTAATGACCAATGACTAATGACCAATGACTAATGACCAATGACTAAAATTACTTGGCGTCAGCTTTCATTTTTTCAGCTTTGGCGATCGCCTCGTTGATATCGCCCACCAAATAGAAAGCTTGTTCAGGTAATTCGTCCAGTTCGCCAGCCAAAATCATCTGGAAGCCCTTAATGGTGTCTGCCAGCTTGACGTACTTGCCGGGGGAACCGGTGAACACTTCAGCCACAAAGAACGGTTGAGACAA
The DNA here is from genome assembly GCF_036702455.1 of Microcoleus sp. D2_18a_D3. Taxonomy (NCBI): domain Bacteria; kingdom Bacillati; phylum Cyanobacteriota; class Cyanophyceae; order Oscillatoriales; family Microcoleaceae; genus Microcoleus; species Microcoleus sp. D2_18a_D3. Next base: position 2,906 of record NZ_JAUBTK010000130.1, on the reverse strand, counting down.
GAACCGTTCAATTTTGCGAGCGCGAGAAACGGTCAAGCGGTCATCTTCAGACAGCTCGTCCAAGCCCAAAATCGCAATAATGTCTTGCAATTCCTTATAGCGTTGCAGAGTAGACTGCACCTGACGAGCAACACCATAGTGCTCTTCACCGACAACGCTAACTTGCAACATCGTAGACGTAGAATCCAGCGGGTCAACCGCAGGATAAATCCCCTTCGCAGCCAAGCCGCGAGACAACACAGTTGTAGCGTCCAAGTGAGCAAAAGTCGTAGCCGGTGCGGGGTCAGTCAAGTCATCCGCAGGCACGTACACAGCTTGAACTGAAGTAATCGAACCTTCGGTAGTCGAAGTAATCCGTTCTTGCAAGTCGCCCATGTCTGTACCGAGAGTCGGCTGATATCCCACAGCCGAAGGCATCCGACCCAACAGAGCCGATACCTCAGAACCCGCTTGCACAAACCGGAAGATATTGTCAATGAACAGCAGCACGTCTTGCTTGCTGACATCGCGGAAGTATTCGGCCATCGCCAGAGCCGACAGGCCCACGCGCATCCGAGCACCAGGCGGCTCGTTCATTTGACCGTAAACCAGAGCAATTTTCGACTTGCTGCGGTCTTCTTCGTCAATAACCCCCGACTCGATCATTTCTTTGTAGAGGTCATTACCTTCGCGGGTGCGCTCGCCCACACCGCCGAACACCGACACGCCACCGTGAGCCTTGGCGATGTTGTTCACGAGTTCCATCATAATCACGGTTTTGCCGACGCCTGCGCCGCCGAACAAACCGATTTTGCCGCCGCGACGGTACGGAGCCAGGAGGTCGATCACCTTGATCCCGGTTTCAAACACCGAAGGCTTGGTTTCCAGTTCGGTGAAAGCCGGCGGGTTGCGGTGGATAGGCATACTTTCGGAAGTATTGACCGGGCCGAGGTTGTCTACGGGTTGACCGATGACGTTAAAAATCCGGCCGAGAGTTGGGATGCCGACGGGAACTTGGATTGCTTCCCCGGTATCTACTACTTCCATGCCACGCACCAAGCCGTCGGTGGTACTCATAGAAACGGCGCGCACTTGGCTGTCTCCGAGCAGTTGTTGAACTTCGCAGGTAACGGCAACCTCTTGACCTGCTTCGTTTTTGCCGGAAATTGTGAGAGCGTTATAGATTTGGGGCAGTTTGCCGCCTGGGAATTTTACGTCTACAACTGGCCCGATGATTTGGGTGATGTAGCCTACGTTCGTTTTTTCTGCGGTGGATACCATGAATAGTGCCTTTGTTAGGATGCTATTTTTCCCGTTATGGAAAAAGTCTTAACATTTAGAAATGCTATTTCTCAGAGTACCACTGAACAGACTCACTATTTAGATTTGTATGGGGCTGGTTAATAGTCATTTTTATGGTTACTGCCCTCGCTTTTTTTTCCTGCGAGCTGCAGCCAAAGCCCCGATACCCAGCATCGTCCCAAACACGGTGACTGGTTCGGGGACTGGTTCGGGGGCTAACTCAGCCGGCACGGGGAAGTCTTGGAAGCGACGGTTGTTTCCTCCGGCCTCGTCGAAGGAGCTTTGTCTAGGCTGAGCCTGTTGTGTCCTTGTTTCGGGGGCTAACTGAGCCAACACGGTGAAGTCTTGGAAGTCTTGGTCGTTTCCTCCGGCATCGTCGAAGGAGATTTTTGTGCCCTGAGCCAGTTGGGCCCTTGTGACGGATGAATATTGCCCTGGGCCATTACCGCCGTTGATGTTGGTAAATGAGTCGGTGGAGTTGGGGTCGAGCAAAAAGTTGCCAAACACGGCTTGCTGACAACCCGCCACCAGACACTCATCTCTCCGGAAGTGGGTGCCGGCGGCCCACCATTCGGGGCTATTCATGAAGGTGCTCGACGAGACGTACTGCTCGAGTGGTTGACCGGTGCCGGTGTCGCTCCACAGCAGCAGGGCATAAATTTGACCCTTCAAAAATCTGAAGGTTTGGGTGATGGAGCCGTTGTCCGAGGTGACTGCGTTGCCGAAGCTTCCCTGCCAGTCATCGGCGCTGCCGTTATCTGAGGGTTGAGTCTCGTAAAACAGTCGGGCGATGTTGCTGTAGCCAGTGTTTCCTGAGTCAGCTTGGGCTACCCACAAGCTCGACTGGTAACCGCCGTGAGATTGGTGGAAGGTAAAGTTTATAGTGGTATCTCGATCGAACTGGATGCCGTCAGTGCCAAACATGAAAGCTCGGACGGGCGTGCAGATGCTCAGCAACATTGTGGTTGCCAAGCTGACGACTGTAAAAGATGTTTTTTTGACTAGCGTTAAGGTAGTCATAACCCTGATTCCTCCTGTATTGTTAGGTAGTAAGGCCCAAAATGCCCTAAATGCCATGTTGCCGTGACGCGAATAGACGATCGCGAGCCTGCGATATTTAGGACGATCGTCAAACCTACAGAAGAGACTCCACACCAGTGAATCTACAGAGCGATATCACTTAAATGTGTTTTTGACTAAATGAGTGCTTCTTCTAAGAGTTTTCACTGACACCCGACTGCCACAGTTTAATCTGTAACAGCAAGATTTTCACCCTGCGTATAGTTCCAACCTACTACATTTACTTCGTGTCGGTAACGGTCTCAAGCGGAATGCAAGACTTGCCCATACTACCTTTCATCAAAAATACATACAAATTTTACTCAATCTTTATAAAATTTTAGTAAACTTCATCAAAAAAATATAATTATTTTGAGATAAATTCTGCTGTTCGGTCAGTTGCTCGTCAAAGCGCGCTGCAAGCTGCTGGGCCGATGCAGAAAGAAGCGGTGGCGACCGCAAGTAGGGATTTGAGGGAGTTTTTTTCCACTCTAATACCATTTTTTTAAAGATGTGATAGACTTATGTAAGAAGTAAAGGAGCCAATAAAAATGTCTGGTCGCCCT
>NZ_JAUBTK010000129.1:0-12567 GCF_036702455.1 Microcoleus sp. D2_18a_D3 | reverse complement strand
CTCCTTCTATCAATGGCTAAGTTTTAGTCTGAGATTACAAAAAGCGCTCCTAGAAATAGGGGCGCTTTTTGTTTGGGGAAAATATTTTTCTAGAGCTGTTTCTATCCGTTAAATCCCTTAAATCCGTAACCCCCCTTACCTCCGTTGCCTTCCTTCTTGCTTTTTACTTATTTTTTCTTCCTTTATTCTTTAATTTTTTATGATTACTATAGAATATAGTCGCTAGGCCGATCGAGATACTGTGACATACTCCACGGGCGAAATCTTATATTATGGTCTAGGATTCCCATAGTCGGATTCAGAATATGTTGGGCTTGCTATAAAGTGTTCGCTAGCAGCAATGCAATTGTGTCAATTCCAGAATCTAACCATAGACAAATGTAGCTGATCAGGAGTCGCTCCTCACCGTCCCAAGCGCTCTATCTCTAAGGAGAATTTGTATTATGAAAGATGGACAAGAAGTACGCCACGTCTCCACAGCCGTCATTGCCGGTGTTTGCGGGTTGGCTTTACTGACGGGAGGGGGCATTGCCTGGTGGACCGCGAACCGTTCGCCAACCCCCGCAGATACGCAGTCTTCTGCTCAAACTACGGCTCCGCCGCTGTCCCCAAGTCCTGCGGAATCTCCTGCTGTAATTATCCCCGTACCCCCTCCAAATCCTGTACAAGTGCCTACAGCTCAGACGCCTACCGATCAGACGCCTACAGCTCAGACGCCTACAGCTCAGACGCCTAACGCTCTGGTGCCCAAGTCACCGCAGCCAAAGCCTTTGCCGCAGACTGATGTCCAGACAGTGCAAGTCTACTGGGTTAAAGATGCGATCGGCAAATTTGAGGGAGTTCCTACGAAAGTAGCTGTCAAACAAGCTGACAAGCCTGATGCAGCTTTACAAGCTGCTTTTAACAGTTTGTTGGCTGGGCCAAAGGATGCAACTGTTTCTAGCGAAATTCCTAATGGGACAAAACTCAGGGGTTTGAGTGTTAAGAATGACGGAGTTTATGTCGATTTGTCGGCAGAATTTACTTCCGGGGGAGGGAGCAATTCGATGACTGGCCGGTTAGGGCAAGTTATCTATACGGCTACGAGTTTACAACCGAATACCAAGGTTTGGATTTCGGTAGAAGGCAAGCCTTTAGAACTTTTAGGGGGCGAAGGTTTGGAGGTGGCTCAGCCGAGTACCCGCCAAAGTTTTGACAAAAATTTTCCCCTTTAGTAATTATGAGTCATTAGTTAGAAATCATTAGTTAGGAGTCATTAGTCATCGGTCTGAAGGCAGAGAGTAGGGATTGATAACTGATGACTCATGGCTGATGACTAATGACCACGAATTTCTTGATGGTACAAGCCGCCGGATTTATCCGTGGAATCAATCCCAAATCGAAAATCTAAAATCCTCCAGCCCCCGCATTTATCCGTGGGGTCAATCTAAAATCTAAAATCTAAAATCTAAAATCGATTGACTGGGGGCTGAGAACTAATTTTCAGTGCTTCGTAGTTAGACTAAATGCCCGAAAGTGTAGGGCTTGCTGTTCGATCCGGCTGGCAAGCCGATCGCACACCATATTACACAGCTCAAAAATTAACTCATCTTGCACCTTATAATAAGCTGAAGTCCCTTCACTCCGGCGAGTGAGGATACCAGCTTGGAGCATGAGTTTTAGGTGCTTAGAAACATTGGCTTGACTCGTTTGAGTAGCTTCCACCAATTCTTGCACGCATTTTTCGCCGTCGCGAAGCAAGTTCAAAATTCGTAAACGCATGGGTTCGCTCAAAATACTGAAATACTCAGCAACTTGTTGCACGACCTCTTGCGGGACAGGCTGGGATGACTTCATCAAACTCACCGGAGAGAAGTGATCGGGAAATATTAGCATTTATTCTGTCCATAACAATAAAGTAATCCTTCAATCCGGATTAATTCGCATCAACACTTGACCGTATTCGACAGGTTCGCCATTTTGAACTAAAATTTCCATCACTTGACCGGAGACTTCATCAGCATCGATCTCGTTCATCAGCTTCATCGCTTCGATAATACAGACTGTCTGGCTGACCTTGATGCGATCGCCCACATTGACAAAAGGTGGCTCATCAGGAGCAGCAGCGCGATAAAACGTTCCTACCATCGGCGAGATAATTGGCACCCATTTCGTATCTACAGAAGCAGGTACGGCAGCAGGTGCGGCGACAGGGGCGACGGGTACAGGGGCAGCCAGATCCGCTCCTAAATTTTGGTCAACAGCAGGAGGTGACGCTAAGGTGGGGCTAGGAACCGCGCCCAAGGCGATCGGAGCGACAGTCGCCACGGCAGCAGGGAGCGCCGCAGAGGTGGCTGGTGAACTTGCCAGAATGCCTTTGCGTACTGTCAGTTCAATATCCCCACTTTTTAATGTCAGTTCCGAAATGCCAGTTTTGTCTAATACAGTTAGCAGGTCACAAAGCTGGTTTATGTCTAGTTGCACAGCAGATTCAAGGGTAATTGAGAATTGAAAATTGAAAAGTGAAAATTGAAAATTCAGAATCAGGCGAAGCTAGGATAATTAACCGAGTTTGGAGGCAAAAGGGATAGTTTTTAAGCTGTGAGCGATGAGTAGTGAATTTTGACTTCTTTAACTCATAACTCAGAACTAAAAACTAAAAACTCCCTTTTCCTCCCTCGTTTCTACTCTCGACCGAGGTACTTGTCTTCACGAGTATCAATCCGAATCCGTTCTCCAATGGAAATAAATAGAGGCACCATAACCTGAGCTCCGGTGGAGACGATCGCGGGTTTGCTGCCACCAGTGGCAGTATCTCCTTTGACTCCGGGATCGGTTTGCAGCACTTCCAAGACAACAGAGTTGGGCAGTTCCACTTCCATGATTTGGTCGTTCCACCGCAGGATGCTGACTTCCATCCCTTCACTGAGGTACTTGACACGATCGCCTATTTGCTTAGCATTGAGGCGACTTTCCTCGTAAGTTTCCATATCCATAAAGACGAACTCGTCGCCCTCTTTATAGGTATGCTGCATCACACTCTTTTCCAGGTTGGCTTGAGGCATAGTCTCGCCCGCCCGGAAGGTTTGTTCTACTACGTTTCCGGTTTGGACGTTTTTTAATTTTGTCCGCACGAAAGCCGAGCCTTTTCCTGGCTTGACGTGGAGGAATTCGATAACCCGCCACACGCCGTTATTCCATTCAATTGAAACACCTGGTCGAAAGTCGTTACTGGAGATCATATAAATTTTTGTGGGCAATCCCGTCGCCTTTGGGCACGGGGGAACTACAGTCAGTCGATTTTAGATTTTAGATTTTAGATTTTAGATTTACTCCACAGATGAATTTGGGAGATTGAACCTTGGTCTAAAATTTTGATCTCTCCACGACAGGAGTCTGGGGATTGTATCCGTTTTTGAGCGGGTCAGGTTAAAGCCGCAGTCTAGCTGACGGCATCAAAAAGCAATTGGCATTTTATTTTACCGTTCAAAGGGAGCAAGTGCTGTACTGAAATGTTAATGGCAGGGGACAGTGGGCTGTTGTCAGTTGACCGAAAGCATCCAGGATACAAGCCCCCGGATTCATCCGTCCAGAAATAAAAAACCTGTATCCGATAAAGGCGCCCCCGAATTTATCCGTGGGGTCAATCTAAAATCTAAAATCTAAAATCTAAAATCTAAAATCGATTGACTGTTGTTAGTGGGCAACTCCTCCCCAGCCAAACCAACAGACACTTTAGATGGGTAGCAGCAAAGGCGGGCGGGCAGCGCTGTGGGAAGATAAGAGAGGCAATAAAAGTTAAAGTTATGTTGCATTGGCCTAATTTCTCGATCGATACGTGCAAGCGCTGGGTCAAAACCGTCGCTTTAGCGCTCTTGCTGTTCACTCTCTCCCTGAGTTTCAGTGCAGTCTCCCATGCCAAACGCCCCAGCAGCAGTATGCCTGCGGGGAATGCGATTACGGACGGCCGGGCGCTGCTGCGCTACGCTTTACCTATTGACAATCAGACTGTGCGAGATTTGCAAATCAGTCTCGAAGACATTGGCAACCACATACGATCTAAACGTTGGGGGCCCATTAGCAGCGATGTCAGCAAGGCTTCCAGGATTCTCAACCTTCGGGAATCTGACCTTTTAGAGAGTATTCCTGACGCCAAAAAGCCGGAAGCTGAGGCGCTAGTTGCAGGAGTCAAGGAGAAAATTGCTCAACTGGAAAAGGCTGTTGAGGCTAAAGACAGGGACAAAGTGATTGACTTAAAAGCCACCATCCTAGGTTCGGTAGGCGAAATCGAAGAGTTGATGGTGACAAAGTTTCCGTTTGAAGTGCCTGCCAAGTATGCTAATCTGCCTCAACTGAAAGGGCGCGCTACTGTGGCTGTACAAACTGAAAAAGGGGAAATTACTGTTGTGGTTGACGGCTACAGCGCCCCGGTTACGGCTGGTAATTTTGTGGATTTGGTCGATCGAGGTTTTTATGACGGTTTGCCGTTTATTCGATCGGAAGAATCCTACGTTTTGCAAACAGGAGACCCCGAAGGCAAGGAAGAGGGTTTTATTGACCCAGCTACTGGCAAATACCGGAATATACCGCTGGAAGTGCTCGTCAGGGAGGAAAAAGAACCTATTTACGGGATTACTCTAGAAGATGCGGGGCGCTATCGCGACGAGCCTGTTTTGCCTTTTTCTGCTTTCGGTACTGTGGCAATGGCCCGTACAGAAACTGACCCTGATAGCGCTTCTTCTCAGTTTTTCTTTTTCTTGTTTGAACCTGAACTCACGCCCGCTGGCCTGAATCTGTTGGACGGCCGCTATGCTGTTTTTGGTTACATGATTGAAGGAAAAGAAGTTTTGGAGCAACTGAAGCAGGGAGACAAGATTGTATCTGCTAAGGTAGTTAAAGGAATCGAAAATTTGGTGCGACCTCAAGTTTAATTAGTGACGGCGATTGAAATCGCTTCTACACCAAAGTGACGGCGATTGAAATCGCTTTTACAGAAACAAAGCCCGCCTGCGCGGGCTGAAAAAATCAATAGTGACAGGCATTGAAATCTTTTCTAAATACAGATGACGGCGATTGAAATCAGTTTTACACAGACAAAGCCCGCCGGAATAAGGCTGGAAGAAGAGATAATTTTTATAGTTTCGTTATTGAAATTAGGAATTCAATCGAAAATATGGCTATTTTACAATTTTTATTGGTAATGGGTTTGGGCGGATTCGCAGGCTTGTTGATTGTAAAAAATGTGAATGAAAACAAGCAAAAGCAGCGGTTGGATGAGGCTTTTTATCAGTTGTTGGAAACTCAAAATAGTCAAATTTCGCTGATTCAACTGGCCGCTAGTGCTAGGGTTGAGGCTGAAGTTGCTCAGCAGTATTTAACTCGGCAAGTTAAGATTTTTTCGGCGATTTTAGAGGTAGATGATGAAGGAGATACTTTTTATAGGTTTCCTAGGTTGCGCTTACCACCGAGTTCGGGTAAGGAATGGTGAAGTGAGAAAGCGCGATCGACTAATTCAAATTTATGCAAGTTAAAGATATCGGTGAACAAGGCCTTTTAAGAATATTACAAAAATTCTGCCCCGCAGAGATAGTGGGTGATGATTGCGCTGTCATGGCTACAAATCCCAACCAATCTCTGGCTATCACTACAGATATGTTGGTGGATGGAGTGCATTTTAGCGATCGCACTACGGGGCCTTATTACGCAGGATGGCGCGCCGCAGCGGCAAATTTGTCGGATCTGGCTGCGATGGGAGCACAGCCTCTGGCGGTGACTGTAGCCCTCGCTGTGGCGGGGGATACGGCTGTGGAGTGGGTTGAAGAGTTTTATCGGGGGATGACGGCTTGCTTGCAAGAATATGATACGCCGATCGTCGGTGGCGATGTTGTGCGATCGCCCGTGGTGACGGTGGCGATTACGGCTTTTGGACAAGTTGAGTGCGATCGTACCATTAGTCGGTCAAATGCGCGATCGGGGTGGGCGATTGTCGCTACTGGAGTTCACGGAGCCTCCCGCGCAGGATTAGAATTGCTGTTAAATCCCGAATTCGGGCAAAATCTGGAAAAGGTCGATCGGGCTTCTTTAATTCTAGCTCACCAGTCCCCTAAACCAAGGCTGGATGTTTTGCCGGTTGTTTGGGAAATATTCGGTGTTGAAGGTGAATTTTGCATCGCAGGAATGGACAGCAGCGACGGTTTAGCAGATGCGATCGTTCAAATTTGTCGGGCTAGCGGTGTTGGCGCAAAAGTCGATCGCACAAAAATACCAATTCCCGATATTTTCAGCGAAATCGTATCAACCGAAAAAGCTTTAGATTGGGCATTATACGGCGGCGAAGACTTCGAGTTAGTGCTGTTTTTGCCAATAACAAGCGCTCACTTATTGGTAAAAAAAATAGGAAATGGAGCCGCGATTGTGGGAACCGCTACGGATAGCACCGATATTTGGTTGACTGATAGCAGCGGCATTTATCCTGATACTGTATTAAAGCTCGATCGAGGATTTCAACACTTCTGAATTATCTCGCTTGTCCGCTTGGAGTGGATGACAGTTTGTGTAGAGGCGGTTTCAACCGCCTGGTTTGTGCTCTTTGGCTGGTGTCTTCTGGTTTTTCTCGGTAGATCTGGTCTAGTTTTGCCAGATAAGCCCAGCCCAGGTTATTTAAGGTTAGTACGTTCTTGAACGAGAAATCCTCAAGCGTATAGACTGTTAAAGCCGCGTTATAAAGTGCGATAGAGTTTTTTGGGGGAATTTTCGGTAGACTCGGCGGGGTGGGCGACGATCGCCCTGGTGCTAGTTAAGTAGGGTTGCTAAACTTGGAGGCTAGATACTATCATATTGAATAGATAATGTTTGGTAGACATTCAAAATGACTATTTTTTTACCTTTGTTACAAGTTAATAACTTGACAGGACTAGGTTTATTCGCGACACTATGCAACAACCCTAATCCAAGTGAGTTTATGCTCATTGTTGCCGCAGTAACAGGAATGGTCGGAGCGCTGGTAGTTTTGGTTCCAGCTAGTGCAATTACAATGGTATTTATGGCAAGCACAATCGTAGAGATGATTATGACTGGTGCAACACTTGAATCCATAGCGGCTACAATAGCAGCACAGTTAGGGGCTGCTGGTATTTCCTTGGGATTGGTGTCACAGCTTGTAGAGCAGATTAAAGGGATTATGGGATGCTAGACAATTGTGTAAGGAGTCTAATATGCAATCGCCCGTTACAGATTTTCCGCCAACGAACTGTTGACTCTCTTATTGTAGGCAGTAGCCAGATTATTTTGGGTTTGCGTCCATTGTTCGCTACCGGGTTCCCGATTACTTAAAACTATTTGATAACCCGTAATGGCAATTTCAATATTATTCGCTCTATTCCCACTGGGAAAGTCACTAATATGAATACTCAAATTTTCAATAATACCGATAATTGAGCTAATTGTTTCTGAGTTTTCGCCAGCAATTAACTTCTGCGCCACTTGCTGTAAAGTCTCGGCAAAACTGGCATTAAGCAGATGTTGTCGCTCTTCCAGCATGGGGTAAATTACTGCTATATCCCCGTTGCTATCTTGTTCTGCTTGCAATAATTCTAGGAAAAAATTTGCATACTCTTGGAATTTTTCACTTTTCGAGTTATTGCTATCTCCGTCATCGTTCATATCGATGAGTGGCGCTAGGTAACGGGCTAGATGTCGGAGGAATTTAGCGCCATTTTCCCCTCCTTGTTCTGCTAAGGTTGATGCTACTAACTCGCACGTTTCCAGAAATCCGCGATCGAGTAATTCTGAGTTATCCTGTAAAATCTGCGGTTCCTCTCCGTTGGGGGCATTCAGCAGGGTGTGAATTAATTGCAGATAGGCTTGGGCGCGGTTTTCTTCCATTTTGGGGAGTTGTGAATAACACCGGGATTTATTTTATCATGCTTGGTGGGTGGCCAGAAACCGGGTTTTTGCGAGAATATTTGGTTACAGGCGAAGATTCTGGAAAAAACCCGGTTTCTTTGATTGTGCGCGAGTGGCTGTAAACGTCGGTTAGCCCGGCCAAAATTTCCGCAAACTCCCACTCAGTCTCTTACATGGTAAATTCCACTCATACTCACCAAATTGTCTGAATAGTTGTTAACGCTTGAATTTTAGCGTCGCGGGTGACTAACGGAAGACTCAAAGATAAAGCAGTAGCAGCAATAATTCTATCTGGCATATCTGGCACCACATCGCGGGGAATTTGACGCAGAATTTGTGCTGTGATTAAATCCAAAGGGGCGATGGCTAATCCAGTCCCTGGATCAGATAAGGCATTAATCAACTGCTCAAATGCCTCTTCGGGCAATCGATACCTTTCCACTAAATACCCTAATTCTACCACAGAAATTGCGGACACATAAATCGAATAGCCTCCTGCCACTGCTGTATCCAAAGCAGTCATTGCTGTTTGCGATAATCGAGCAGTCTCCCGCAGATACCAGATAATTGTATGAGTGTCGGCGACAACGGCTGTCATTAAATATCCCCTCTGGGAAAGTTTCCCCACATTTCTTTTCTCGCTTCAGCAATATCTTCTTCGGTGATATCCATATCTAAATTTGCCCACATTCCTTTGACGCTTTTTAGAGGTCGTTTGAGAATGTTTTTTTGGTGAAGAAATTCAGCAAAATCTAAAACTTCCTGCTGCTGATTTGGGGGCAATTCGCGCAACTTATCTAAAACTGCTTGCTCTAAATTCATTGTTTATTTTCCTCCGTTATTTTTCTTTTTTTTGATCGACATCTCTACGCAAATAATACGGCAACTGACACGCTAAAAATTTCATGCTAACGTCTAGATAATGCTACTTTGGGCATTAATCTATCCAATATTTGCTCGATCGCAATTACTGTCCAATCAATATCAGCTTCTGTGGTTTCTCGTCCTAGAGTCAAGCGAATTCCACCAACGGCACCGATTTCGTCATATCCCATTGCTAATAATATCGGACTGGGAGTTAGTTTGCCGCTGCTACAAGCAGAACCGGAACTAATGCCAATTCCTGCTAAATTTAGCTGCCGCACCAGAGTTTTGCCTGTGATTCGCTCTGTATCTCTCTGTTGATAAGGGCGGGAGGAAGGGGAGACTATGCAAAAACTTACGTGGTGCGGCAGCCGACTATATCGATCGCCAGTTGGTACTAAACTGGGTACGTGGGATAATCGGTCAAAAAGTCGATCGCGCAATCCAATTAACCTCGGTGTTTCCCCATCAATTTCCTGCAATGCTAACTCCGCCGCTACCCCAAAACCGACAATTGCCGGCAGCGCTTGCGTCCCGGAACGCAGTTTCAATTCTTGACCACCACCGCCTAACATTGGCACTAATTCTACTCCCGGACGCACGTAAAGCGCCCCCGCACCTTGCGGCCCGTAAAGTTTGTGACTGGAAAGGGAAAGCAAGTCTACGGGCAGTTTCTGCACGTCAACTTGCAGCTTGCCGGCCACTTGAACTGCATCGGTATGAAACATGATATTGCGATCGCGAGCAATTTGTCCTAATGCCTCAATTGGTTGGATCGTCCCAACTTCGCTTTGTCCGTAAATGATGGAAATTAACACTGTATTCGATCGCAGCGACTCTTGCAAATCCAAAGGGTGAATTCGCCCAAATTTATCCACCGGTAGGCGCGTCACTTCCCATCCCAACTGTTCGAGTTGTCGCGCCGGTTCTGCTACTGCGGAGTGCTCTACGCTGGAGATAATAATATGCTGCGGCTTTGTATAAAGACGGGCAATTCCCATAATTGCCAAATTGTCCGCTTCAGTGCCACCACTGGTAAAAATCATCGATTCCGGTAGCGCGTTAATCAAGCTAGCAACCTGCATTCTTGCTAATTCTAAAGCTGTCGCCGCCCTTTGTCCCCACTCGTGCAAACTCGAAGGATTACCCCACTGCTGAGTCAGGGCTTTTTGCATGGCTTGAATCGCTTCGGGGCGTGCGGGTGTTGTGGCACTATAGTCTAGGTAAATTTGCATGATTTTAAATAACTAATGACTAAGGACTAATGACTAAGGACTAATGACTAATGACTGATAACTAACTTCCTGGTTTGCAGACGTTGTAGTCTTCGTGCGACAAAACTTTTTGGGGAATTAAGAAAGTGCCGCAATCTTCACAAAGCATTCTGTAGTTGCGAGTTACAGGAATACTGATTATCAAACGGTTGTGACGCAGGCGTTTGCCGCCGAAATCTCTGTAATTCTTATTTTCGCCCAAAGCTGCTATAATTGCGCGGGCTTTAGTGACTACGTGGTCGGGCAGACCTCTGAGATCGATGATATCTCTAGCAAATGATGCTTCCCTCTCTTGTTTTTTGGTTTGTTTTTGTGTCAGCACTTCAACGTAATGCTGCTGCGCCACCAACTCTTGCGTGCAGCGATGGCACGCTTTACCATATCCTTTGTGACCGCACGGAAAAATTCTTTTTCTTTTAGCCATAAAGCAGCGGTATCGGGTTTGACCCACGCCCCTGAATGCTGCTACCCTACCAGTGATGCTTCCGGCATCGAGGCAGTTCTACAAGACGTAAAATCTATTCCCTTGCATAAATTTAATAGGTTGTAACTTTACTTGATCCAATAGCTTTGAACTGTGAGAAGGCTAATAACCTCTATATTTATTAAAATTTTGTGGCTGTACTTTATTATCATTTACTCGGTTTGTGTTGTGCTGGGCTGCTGGCGATCAATCTGGCGGGCTGTGGACAAACAAAGCAAGACGTGCAGAATTTACCTCTGAGTCTGGCTCCATTGCCTCAAGACCCCTTGTTGCAAGTATACTTCAATCAGTCGATCGCTTCGAGTTATACAGAGCCTTACCGCCAGCAAACTAGACCTGGAGATGATTTAGAAAACTCGATCGCTGTGGCGATCGCCAGTGCTGGATCGACGGTAGATGTAGCAGTTCAGGAGTTTCGATTGCCCCGTATTGCGAGGGTTTTGGCCGATCGACAGCGATCGGGAATTAAAGTGAGATTAATTGTCGAACATATGTATAGTCGCCCTTGGAGCGATTTTACAGCGCAGGAGTTAGCGAAATTACCGGAAAGAGAGCGCGATCGTTATACCGAATTTGTGCAACTTGCCGATCGCAATAAAGACGGTAAATTAAGCGCCGAGGAAATCAAGCAAAATGATGCTTTGGTAATTGTCAAAAATGCGGGTATTCCTGTAATTGATGATACTGCTGACGGCAGTAAAGGCAGCGGTTTGATGCACCACAAATTTGTGGTAATTGACGGCAAAACCGTAATCGTCACTTCTGCTAATTTTACCACAAGCGATATACATGGCGATTTCAAGACACCAGCAAGTCGTGGCAATGCGAACAATTTGCTGAAAATTGAAAATGCTCAAATAGCGCAACTATTTACTCAAGAATTTAACATCATGTGGGGCGACGGGCCCAAGGGCAAACCGGACAGCAAGTTTGGCATCAAAAAGCCGTTTCGTCAAGTGCAAAAAGTAAGAGTAGGGAATTCGACAGTTGGGGTGCAATTTTCGCCGACGGCTGCGACTTTGCCTTGGGAAAAAAGCGCCAACGGTTTGATAAATCGAACTTTGGGTAGTGCGAAAAAGTCGGTTGATTTGGCGCTGTTTGTATTTTCGGCTCAGCGGTTGTCAAATACTTTGGAAATTGAAGCTGGGCGAGGAGTGGCGGTGCGAGCTTTAATTGACTCTAATTTTATTTATCGCTCTTACAGTGAAGGTTTGGATATGATGGGGGCGACTTTGATGCAAGATTGTGGGTTAGAAACTGACAATCGCCCTTGGAGAAAGCCGCTGACTACGGTGGGAGTGCCGCTGTTACCGATGGGCGATCGCCTGCACCACAAATTCGGCGTTGTGGACGGCAAAACGGTGCTTACAGGTTCTCACAATTGGAGTGAGGCTGCAAATCACGGGAATGACGAGACGCTGCTGGCGATCGAGAGTCCCGTAGTTGCAGCCCATTTTGAGCGGGAGTTCGATCGGCTTTACAAAGGTGCAATTTTCGGAATTCCCGCCCGAATTAAACAGAGAATTGACGCTAAGAAAAAAGAGTGCGATTCACTACAAGCCGCATCAAAATCTGCGACTGCTAAACCTCAAATTGCTGCGGGTAAAAAATTAGTTAATTTGAATGCAGCGAGTCAGGAAGAATTAGAAACCCTGCCTGGGGTTGGCCCGAAGTTAGCCGAGAGAATTATTGCAGCGCGGCAACAGCAACCTTTCACCTCTTTGGACGATGTGGCACGGGTACAGGGAGTCGGGGACAAGATTTTAGAGAGATGGCGCGATCGAGTAACTTGGTAGTTAAGTTCGTACTCCTGAGATGTTGCACCATTCTCAAGAACAGGCAAGATGCCTGTTCCACAAGAAAATTCACTCTTTGTGGAACGGGCATCTTGCCCGTTCATAAAAGGCTTATTGACAATGGTGCAACATCTCAGTAATCAGGACTTCATTCCTGACTCTAAAAAGTTCACAGTCATAACTTCCGTTTGGAGTTTAGACTAAGCAGGTCAAAAAGTGCGCTCGCACTGAGAGTAGCGAACAGTTCTCAAGAACGGCAATGGTC
>NZ_JAUBTK010000128.1:0-12666 GCF_036702455.1 Microcoleus sp. D2_18a_D3 | reverse complement strand
TCGTAAAGTATTTCAAGTGCCTTGTCGTGGGTGATGCCGTCAAATGTATGGATACGCGCTAACTGTGAAGTAAAAAGAGATTCGCGCGTTAAGAATTGCGGCTGTACATTGCCGCAGGCGTTCTGGACAGTCATAATAAATATGCCCTCAATCGTTGTTCGTTAACGTTTGGGGAAGTCGCAGTTAGCTCGGTGTCACAAACCTTGCTGGCTGCGCGGAATTCTTCCTTGTATCTAAGACGATCGCAAAGAGTAAGTAGATTTGTCAATCCCTGATAGGGTTAAGTTTTGTTACCGACAGGTTGGAACTAGCTACCGTCAATCACGTGACACAAGTAGATAATGTCCCGGTGTAACAACCGGGTTTTTTAGTGACTATTTTGGTGCATTTTTTCATCTAGCCGCCTATTGTAGGCGGCTACACTAGGAAATACAGGCTTAAAGACTAAGTAACACTCACACTATGCACATAACGTGAGTGAAAGTTACTTACTCCCGTCCCGGACGATCGCCAATAAAAAACCGCCCTTTTTAGGGGGCGGTCGGTCGGTAGGTAGATAGGTAGGGGTTAGATGTCTAATGGTTTTGCTGTTTTGTCGTGTTCTAGGTAATGTTGATGAATTTTATCAACACCAGTGCTACATATACTTGCTAACAAAGTCAAATCAATACCAGCACGCGCTTGTAATGTAATAAAAGTGTGCCTGGTATGGTAGGGAGAGAGATAGGTTGATATTTTACCTTCTTCCACTAATTGAGTGACCACGCCGGGATAGTAATATTTCGTACTGTCCGGCGAGGCATTGTGCATCCAGACCCGTCCCAAGCCACCAGTATTGTAAGAATTGCCATTCATTTGTCTAAAAACTAAATCGGTCATCTTGGCGTTTTTAGGTTTTATTTTCAGCAACAATTCGCGTAATTTTGGATACATGACAAACAATCGAGCGTCATTGTTTTTGGTAGTCTTAACATCCTTAATGCTGGTAGCATAGGATTTATAAAAAACAATTTGGCCGCTATCGAATTTTATGTTATTCCATGTTAGTGCAAAAGCCTCACCGCTACGGCAACCCGTTAAAAACAAGAATTCAACTAAAGGGGCTGCATGAGAAAAACTAGGAGTAACAGATTCATAGAATGCCTTGATAATAATGTCACGTTCTTCCTTAGTAAATGCACGGCGATCGCGTTCATCTGGGTTAGATTCTAGATCCTGTATCTCGTACCACGGCCGAATAGTACCATCAACGCTAACAGTTGATTTGTACTTTTCAATTTTATTCTCTGTACTTTTATTAGTCCTAGCAAAAGGGTTGTTAGTGAGTCTTGTTTTCCCTTGAGACTGTAAGCGATTAAACGCTTCTTGGAGAGCTGTCAAAAGTTTCCCTTTTGTACGCTTGCTTACGGGATGAGTAAGCAATATTTCTGTACACGATGAAGATATCGGTATTGAGTAAATGCCTCCCTCAACTTCATCAAAGCATTGACAAGGATTGTTCCAGAGCAGTCCTTTTAGGGTATTGGTGTATGTTCCGGCAAAACTGGTCTTAAACGTTGTTGGCTCTAATTGCGGTTGTTTCCAAACTAGGTAATCCTCCCACATCGCCCCAACTGTCATCTCAGGTTCCGGTTCTGGGATAGGTGCTGCTAGTTTGAGTTCAGCAGCATACTTAGTTTTTAAGCCGTACTTGGCAAAGCTAGGGTCAAACAACTGTTGCCAGTCTGGATGCTGTAAATCACCTTCGATCCGGTAGGCAATTGCGATCGCTTTTTGCCAGTTGTCCGGTGTATCCTTCAGGCTTAAGCCCTGATGCTTGCGCTTCCCCCCAAAAATAGGGTTGTACTTGGTACTGAACTGCAATCGGAGAGTACCGTTATCGGACTGAACTTTGACCGTCTCAGGGATGGCTTGTGTTTTGGCGTACATATTGATTTTTCAAGGTTCTGTAAGGGCTTCAGCTTCTATCAACTTTCTAGCAAACCTCGGTAAATCGAGCTATGTGCATAGCGTGAATGAAGCTGTAGACCTAATATAGCATATTAAGTCGTTAGTGCATCCAGACTAGCGGTTGAAACCAATGCCCGGTGGCTGCCAATAAAAGACTCAACATCTTTGGGAAAATATACTCACTTATTTGTCACAAATTTTACTACAAAAATGCTAAAAAATCAGGAACCAGAACACCGTCTTAATGTTTTAGTTACTGCTACATTTTCTAAGGTACTTGGCGCGCTTTGAAGGGTACTTGAGAGACGATAGACGGCAATACGCTTGAGTTAAAATTGTTTATTCCTGAGATATCTCCTTCCCCTCCTCGCCCCCCCTGGGGGACGCAAGAGCAAATTCTTGTCCCCTTTGGGAGGCGAGGGGGAAGCTGGCGGATTTGAACCGTATTGGGATAGAGGGCAAATCTCGCCATTACCTAAAGGCTCAACCCCTCAAATAAAATTCTCCCGCGCCAAAAGTTAGATTTCGGCGCGGGAGGGAAGGCATAGAGCTAAAGGGCTCGTTTATTCCTCGTAGATGCGGCACTCAGCAGCGTCAGGATTGTCGTCGCAAAATTTTTCAAAGGAATTCTTAGGTTTGACTTGCTTTTGGTGGGAAGCTTCTGCTTGCAGTTCTTCAACTGCGTCCCACGCCGCCGCGCATTCCCCGGAAGTAGCGCCCTTGGCGTCACAGACGGTACGAGCGCTTTCTAGTTCTTCTTCAATTTTCTCTTGGATGTTGCCTGCGGGTGTTGTTGTCATAAAAAAAACTCGGTAAGTGGGAAACTCAGCGGCTTTAGCCCGCTCGTGGAAAACGACTCGGCGATTTCAATCGCCTTGAATCCCCTTGCGGGGTTGGAGAGGGAATTTAATCAACCTCTCCGGTGAGGTATGATTGCCTCAATCTCCCATTTCTGGGGTAAAGTTAGCTTCGCCAATGTTTTAAGAGCTTGTTAGGCTGAAAGCACTGTTCCAGTGACTTTAGAACTGTTTAACCTTCAGCGACAGAGCAAGGAACTAGCTACGCATTCCAGGGTGTCGTGACTCAAAAAACTTAGCCAGTTAAGGCTTAGGCTGGTCAGTACAGCTTGCTTCGATTTCTCTTACAAGCTCAGTGGCTTTAGCCCTGAGTTACTGACAAAAATTGTTGGTAGGAAAGTGTAGGAGAATATGGTTGTCCCCGACCTATTTCTAGGTAATGTTAGCACGCGCCTTTGTTTAGTGAGCTTGTTCGGCTAACGGCACGTCCTTAACCCAAATAAAGATGTTTAACCGTTAACGACAGAGCAAGGGACTAGCTAAGCAGCCGCTTGGTGTCATAACTCAAAAAACGTAGACCTCTAAAGTCTGAGGCTGGTCAACTGTGGTTTAAGTCTTAGGCTCGAAGCGAGCGTGTCTTTAGACCTGGGTCGTTGACCTTATTAAGTAAGAAAGGTTTTCTTTTTGGATGTTAGTTTGGGTTGGATGTGCTGTTGCGGTCTGGCGACCCCAGCTAATAATAGCTTGAGAGGCGCGACTGTTGCAGCAGCCCAGAGAGAAACCATCCTTAAGTATGAGCGCAGCAGCCGTCTCTACTTCCTGCTTTACTAGCCCGTAGGCGGATTCTAGTACACAGGCATCAATGTAGGTCGAGCCAACCTTACTTTTGATGAAAACATTACACGAGGTTGGTGTGTCAAACTGTATTGAGCTTTATCTTTTAAGATTTAGCTGAACACGGGATTTAACAGTTAACAGATTAATGGGACACTCATGTTAACTTATGTTAACACAAGAACGGCGATCGAGGGGGAATCGATCGCCCAAGAATACCGTCCCCCCAGCGGCCAGTTCCGGTTAGCCTAATGTATAGAGATAGTTTTATAGAGAAGTTTGCCTTATGTACACCCAAAACCAAATGCAATGGGTCAGCGCTTTATCAACCCGTCCCTCTTTGGAATCCGCCCTCAAAGAAGTTATAGAACAAGCCGATCGCGACCTAGAAGGCCGGGCCGATTTAGCGCTGATATTTATCTCGTCTGCCTTTGCCAGCGAGTATTCTCGGCTGATGCCTTTACTCCGAGAACTGCTCCCAGTGCCCGCGATCCTGGGCTGTGGCGGGGGAGGAGTCATCGGCACGAACCGGGGCGGCCTCACCGAAGAAGTCGAGGGAGCTCCCGCAGTCAGCCTGAGTCTGGCCCGTTTGCCGGGAGTGAATGTCAGAACTTTTCACGTCGGTGCAGAAGAACTGCCGGACTTAGATAGTCCCCCGGATACTTGGGTGGATCTCTTGGGCGTGCCGGCCCAGGAAGAACCGCAGTTCATCATCTTGGCCGACCCCTTTTCAGCAAAAATTAACGATTTGCTGCAAGGGCTAGATTATGCTTATCCGGGCGCGGCGAAGGTAGGGGGACTCGCTGGGGGGGACGGTGCGGGCAGGGGCGCGGCGCTGTTTTGCGACTATCACCTTTACCGAGAAGGGACGGTTGGGGTAGCTTTGAGCGGCAATATAGTTTTGGAAACGATCGTAGCTCAAGGCTGCAGGCCGATCGGGCATCCTTATCGGGTGACGGAAGGAGAGCGCAATATTTTGCTGAAACTCGAAGAACAAACCGACGATACGGGCAGCGCGGGGATCGAGCGATCGCCCTTAGAGGCCCTGCGAGAGTTAGTTCAAACATTGAGCGAAGAAGACCGAGAATTAGCCCAGCACTCGTTATTTGTAGGCTTAGTCAGCGATGAATTCAAGCTGACATTAGAGCCGGGAGATTTTTTAATCCGCAATCTGTTGGGAGTAGATCCCAAAGTGGGAGCAATTGCGATCGGCGATCGAGTCCGTCCCGGACAGCGCATCCAATTTCACCTGCGGGACGCGCGCACCTCCGCAGAAGACCTAGAAATGCTGCTCGATCGCTATCAGCGGGCCGCCGAGTACAGTGGTACATCCAGCGCCGGCGCCTTGATGTTCTCTTGTCTGGGGCGCGGTGAAGGGCTTTACGGCGAATCGAACTTTGACTCCCGACTGTTTGGCCGATACCTCAAAAACATTCCCCTGAGTGGCTTTTTCTGCAACGGCGAAATCGGCCCCGTCGGCGGTAGCACATTTCTGCACGGCTACACATCAGTATTCGGAATTTGCCGCCAGAATTCATAATTTGTGAACTGTTGACTGATGACTGATGACTGATGACTGATGACTGTTGACTGATGACTGAGGACTGATGACTGATGACTGTTGACTGATGACTGATGACTGTTGACTGTTAACTGTTGACTGTTGACTGTTGACTGATGACTGTTGACTGTTGACTGTTGACTGTTGACTGATGACTGTTAACTGATGACTGTTGACTAATGACTAATGACTAATGACTAATGACTAATGACTAATGACTAATGACTAATGACTAATGACTGTTGAAAATCTAAAATCTAAAATCTAAAATCTAAAATCGACTGATGAGCAATAACTAAAAGCGGCAGTCGCCTGCCGCTTTTAGCTGTAACTAGATGTATGGAAACCTTAGAAACTAAAGGTAGTACGGAGGAGTCCGACCCAGATATCGTCGTTTCTGTGGTTGTGTTCGGGATTTAGAATCACGTAAACGCCCGGTGTGACCGAAATAAAGTCATTGACTTGGAAGCGATAGAAACCCTCTAAGTGATAAGAGGTGTTGCGGTTTCTGGCGACATCACTCTCGGTAACTTTTGGCGGTACACCGAAGACGAAGCCGAGGACGTTGCCTTGTCGGGCAAAATCTCCCAGGGCCACAGTGATAGCACCATTCTGGATGGTAGCGTCATTGTTGCCGCCCCGCAGTTGTTCAGCCTTCGTATAACCGTACCAACCGCCAATCTGAAAGCGACTGCTGGGTTTGAAGTTAACTTGCACCCCATAGTTATCTGATGCGGTGGGTGATTGATCGAAGGGCCGGTTAGCCAAGGCACTGCCGACGCCGCCCATGAGGTTAACATCGCCTGCCCGATTGTATTTCCGAGTGTAAGTCAAGCCCAAGTCAAACGGTCTGCTAAAAAAGCCGATCTGACCCAGAGCGCTGAAAGAACCGTCGAAAACGCCCCTGCCGTCTGCTGGGTTGGGAGCATCGCCGTCGCCTGCGAGATAGCCTGCGGTAGCTCGCAGGCTGCCCAAGTTGAAACTCACACTTGCGCCTGCTCCCTGCGGGCCGCGGAATACGGCCGGGTTGCGAACTCCAAATCTGGAAAGTGAACCCGAACTCGTAGAGTTACCAAAGGTAGAAGCTTGGTCTGCAATTTCATCTAGGTCAAGTCCTTTAGGACCGACAAAGACTGTAGCGGCACCCATCGGGAACCGATAGTACACTTCGTCTAGTGTGAATTGGCTGCCATCATCGCCGTCAAAGGCCAAGCGAGCCATGTTGGTACCGGTAGCCGTGGCTCTATCGTAGCGGGCGGTGTTGACTGCTTGCAAGCGGGTTCTGAGCAAATCTCGACCGGTGAAGCTGGTGTTGAAGTTCAACCGCACCCGGTATCCGAAGTTGGTGACTGTTCTATCGTCCTCAAGGCGGATACCATCTCCGACGAAGGTGTCACTGACAGCAAAAATGGCTTCTCCAGCCAATTTGGTGGTGGTGGAGAACTGGTTGGCTTCGAGTTCTGCGGTGCGAGCTTCTAGGCCGTCTACTCGTCCGCGCAGGGTAGCGAGTTCGGCTGCAAATTCTTCTTGCAGGCGTTGCAGGATGGCTAAGTCGTCTCGGGTAACCAAGTTACCTGTTGACCCAATTAGTTTGGTTATGTTGTCTAAGCAAGCGTTGACGCCGGCTGCAAATTCGTAGCGAGTCAGGGCGCGGTTGCCGCGGTAGGTGCCGTCGGGATAACCTACGATACAACTGTAGCGTTCGACTAGGGATTGCAGGGCTTGGAATGCCCAATCTGTCGGGCGCACGTCGGAGAGCTGAGTAACTGATGTCACCTGGGACATCGTTCCCGACGGTTGGGCCGGCAGCGCTTGGGGAGCGACAGGGACGATGGGGCCACCCATTCCGGCGGCTGGTGTCTGAGCAATTTCTACCTTAGTAGCTGGGGTGCTGGCGACTGCCGGCACTTCAATTTTCCCAGCAACTTCTGTCTGGCTGCTTTGCACTGCCAAGTCTGATGCTTGGGGCGAGGATTCGGCAGTGCCTGCTGCTGCTAGGGGTTCAGCCGCTGCTGCGGCGCTGGCCGGAGCGATTGGGGCTGCTAACTCGATGTCGCTCCCTGTTGTTTGCAGTGTTGTTTGCAGTGCTGCTTCGCTGGTTTGTGGTTCGATTGAGGCGAGTTTTTCAGCGTCTGCTTCGTTAACGACCGGGGTTTGGGCAGCTTCGACGCTGCTGTTTAAAGCCAGCTTTTCTGGGGCAGCAGGGGCTGCTGCAACTGGTTCTGCAACTATTTCTGCAACTGGTTCTGCAACTATTTCTGCAATTTTTGACTCAGATGACTGAGCTTTAGCTAGCTGGTTTGCTTCAGCGGTTGCGGTCGCTTCTGCGGCGATCGCAGTGGCACTCATGACTGATGATAGCCCCAGAATTGCCGGGGATACTAGCAGTAAATTCCAAAAAGTTCTGTTCATTTTCCTCACACCTTCACACTCTATTCAACTCGACGAGCAGCCATTCCCAACTGCTAATTTTTGTGGTTGCTTGCCTGTTGACAATAACTGCCAAAATAGAACCTATCCATAACTGTTGATTCACCGTTGATTCACAGTAGGCGTGTCTACTTCTGCTTGAACGTAGCGGGCCCGGCCCTTGTACCGCCCAGGCATCAATTCAGGTCAAGCCCACATTACCTTACGGCTGATTATACCATCACCTGCTAATTTCATCTCTCGATCGCCAGATTTGCTTGAGTTGCTCTGCAGGGGAGC
Source organism: Microcoleus sp. D2_18a_D3 (assembly GCF_036702455.1). Lineage (NCBI taxonomy): Bacteria > Bacillati > Cyanobacteriota > Cyanophyceae > Oscillatoriales > Microcoleaceae > Microcoleus > Microcoleus sp. D2_18a_D3. The sequence goes on along the minus strand of NZ_JAUBTK010000128.1, from coordinate 4,815 downwards.
GACAACTGCTTGTACGTGATCGACCACAATCTGCCTCTAACTGACAACTGCCCAGAGTCCTCGGTTACACCAGACTTAACAGACAGTTATAGGTAGGATTGTGGATGCTTGTCGCATTCCTTATACAGCTTTCTATCCTCTTATGTCAAGCTTTTTAACCTAACTTTAAACGTTGCGGCCCGGAGGGGGCTATTTCCCGCCAGGAGTCGGGAACTGAGGGATCGAGGATGGTAAATTTACCTCGTCCGAACCCAATTTCAGACTTGACCAATTTTGGTTTTCTGAGGTTCCCAGCCGTCGGGACTTGCCACGGCGATCGCCATTTTTGATTCCGCTCGTCGGCGGGTTTAATTTCCGGCTATTTTAACACAACTTTTTTGTTGTTTGAGTGCCACTGAACTGGTGGTACTTGACCCGCTGTTGGCGCAAGGAAAGCTCAGTGGCTTGACAGACCACTAGATCCATGATTCCTAGAGGTTTTAACGATGTTTTTGCCTACGGACGATCGCAGGAATTTAGTGCTAAGCTGGCTAAAATGCCAAACTCAAAAATAGAGCTGTCAGAACAAAAAACCGAAACGCTGTGGTTGGGCCAGTTATACCATTTTCGATTTTCGATTTTCGATTAAAGAATTGGAAATAACTGATGACATACAAGTTGGAAACACGGGCCTACACTTGCATTATTTTGGGTAACTGGTATTAGTACAAGAGTGAGGGTTTATGGAAGATTTTGGTATTATTATTGCCTGCTGCGACCAAGATTATCTGTTTGCTAAGGGTTGCTGTGCTAGCATCCGCTATTTCCTGGGAGATGTGCCGATTTGTCTGTTGATTGACGGTACGTTTTCTGTGAGTGCTTTGGAAAAAGCCTATGGGGTGCGAGTGATCGATCGCACAACTGTTTCTGAAGAAGTTCTCAGAAAAAGAAGTTTTGGTTGGGGAAAAACTAAAATGATTGCTTTCTGGGAAAGTCCTTGGTCAAATTTTATGGTTTTGGATGCCGATACGATCGTCTGGGGCGATGTTCTCAAATTGGCTAATTTTCAAGACTTTGATTTTATTGTAGACAAGCCTTGTTACGATTACCGGGATGCGGATGTTTCGGAATTTTTCTTTGACATTCCGGGCGTTGAGAAGCATTTCCCAAATTTTCGGTGGTCGGAATCGCGATCGAACTATTTCTGCACGGGTACTTTCTTTGCTAAACGCGGCGTCTTTAGCTTGGAAGAATACGTGGAAATTTTAGATTTTACGGCGGCAAATCCGGGGATATTTAAGTACGGAGAAATGGGGTTTTTGAACTTTATGATTTTCCGGGCGGCACAAGAAAATCGACTGCGGGTGCAGAATGTGGATATGCAGTTGTTGGTGCCGGATTTTGACCAGGATTTGCTGAGAAAGCAGTTTCCGGTTGAGTCAAACGGGCCTGCGGGCGATCGTACTCAGGCGACTGTGATTCACTGGTGCGGGCCGAAGCCAACTTTATCTAGTGGGAAAGTTTACTCGGAACCGATGAATTTTTGCCGCCGCAAGTGTCAGGAGGATGTTTGGAACCGCACGGGTTTGGCGGCCGATATGTCGCTGCAAGTTGAAGATTTACAGCGATCGATCTACGTGTATAAGAATAAGTTTAAGAAGAAGTTTCGGCAGTTGACTGGTAAGTAGACTACTTCTTGCGCGCGCGGGGCGAGAAACCGAGAATATCCCTAGATTTCTCGCCGCCAAATCCAGCTTTTTCTAATAGTGTTCGGTCAAGAGGCTTTTCTTAACCACACAGGATCGCCGATGAACCGAGATGTTAATTGGGGTTAACCTTCGAGAGGCAAAGTTGGCCCGGCTGGGGGTAAAACTTGGCGGTGAACGCTTATTTTGTGGCTTTCCCGCTGAGTTTGCATTTCGACGGCGATCGCCTCAAATTCGACTTCCATGCACCCGTAAGGAATCTCTAACTCGACACTTGCTCGGACTTTTCCCAACCCGTTAGATTGAAATTCGGTAATCCAACGCGGCCCGTCGAGAATCAGGTAGGTTTGTCGATCGTACACCCAAACTTTTACATAAATCCGGGGCATTAATTCCGGCAGTTGCACTTGCACTTTTACAGCCTGACCCGCGAGGATTTCGGCCCGCGGCAATTCCAAAATGGGCATCGGTACTAACTCGTCTTCTGGCAAAACGTAGGGAGTTGGGGGAGTGTCTTCTGCAGCGACAGTTGCGGTTTTTTGAGCAACTTTTTTCGGTTGCGGGGGTTCGTCAAAAACCACAAATTCTCTGGCTTCCGGGCTAGTGGATTTGGGGTCGGAAATTGTTTCGCTGGTTTCGGGTTGCTGCTGGGTTGGGCTGCTTTCTTCCACAACGGCAATTTCGTCGCTGCTATTTGCGGCGGCTTTTGGACTTGGTGACAGGGTGGTTGCTTTGAGCCATTCCGGGGATTCGCCGTTGCTGGCTAGGGAACTCAGTCGCGACCAAAATCGACTTTCGACGTTTAAGGTTTGAAATGCCTGTTTTGTGGGTGCTGGCTGGGTTTCTGGGGCTGGTTTTTCTAATTCGGGGCTGGTTTCGGGTTTTTGGTCGATCGCTCCGATTTCCGCTATTTTAGGGGAAGTGGGGATGTCTGAGGGTTCGGTTTGTGGGTCGATCGACTCTGCGGCAGTTCGAGGCGAATTGGATATTTCCGAGAGCAATTGCGATCGGCTGCTGTCGGGCAGTTTGTTACCAAATGCGGGCAATTCTAGACCGCCTGCACTTGGGGTGTAACGCGAAGCCAGTAGAGGGGGTAGGGCTTCCTTGGTTGGGGCTTCAGCGGGGGAGGGAGGGTCTAAGGATTTTTCTACTAGCTTGAGGAAGGATATATTTTTGGCGCTTCCAGACGGTTTTGAGGCTGTTGGGGAGGGTTCGGCTTGATGCTTTTCTTCGATGAAATTGTCTTTAATTTCCTGTAGAAGGTGCTCTAAACGAGCTGTAATTGTGAATAGTTTGGTGGCTAGGGTGACGCCGCCGCTACTGAGAATTGCTTCTCCTAAAATTAGGCGGCTTTTGCATTCGGTTGGAATGTAGGTGACGCAGGCAAAGATGCAGGGGGGAACTTGTTCTGGCATCGGCTGGTGGATTTCTGCGAGAATTTTTGAGGTTTGGGGGTCGCGCAGGTAAATTTGCAGTTGTGCTGAACCGATGAGTTGTTTGAGTTCTATTGCTTCGGATTCGGGGATGAGAGTTGCTGTTTTTCTGCTTTGTTGGGGGGGTTGTGGAATGTCGATTTTGCCGGAAATGATTAAGGGGCGACCGAGTTGGGTGACAAAGGTTTCTCGATCGAGGACGAGTTCGAGTTTGACACCCGGTTTGGGTTCGGGGGTTTGGGGAATGGGGAATTGGTAGATTTTGGTCTGCTGCGGTGCCTCAGCGGCTGCTGCGATTTGTGGGGCTGCGCGATCGACCGGTGCTGCAATTTGTGGGACTGCGCGATCGACCGGTGCTGCAATTTGTGGGGCTGCGCGATCGACCGGTGCTGCAATTTGTGGGGCTGCGCGATCGACCGGTGCTGCGATTTGTGCGGCGGCGGGGGAAGCTGCGGGTTCGATTTGGTCGATCGGCGGTAGGGGTTCGGAGGTTTCCGATTCTGCGGGCAATACTTCCAACTGAACGCCGTACTGCCAAGGTTTTAGTGGTGTTGCTTTAGGATCTGGCAAGCAGGAGAGTTCCCACAGTCCGGGTTTGAGCCTGGTGTAGGGAATGATCACGACTAATCCTTCGGGGTTGGTGCGGGCCGATCGGCTTTGGACTTTGCGCTGCGCCCCTTGGTCGAAGGAGGTATGGGTAACGCGAATTTCGATGTCGGTGTTGGGGTGCTGAATGCGAGCAACGACGCGGTATTTACCTTCTAGAATTTCCACGTCGGAGGTTTCTAGGGGCAACCAGGCGCGATCGCCTTCTTTTTGTAGCAAAAATTCTAATTTTTTCATTTTAGTTTCCCCTTGAAGGCTCCCGCTTGATTCGTCACAGGTTGGTGGTGGTTGGTTGAGCGACAGCTACAGATATTAAATTACTTTATGTTTTATAGCCTATCATCTGTCTCGGTCAAGAGCCCTGCTTGCGCGCTCCAGTAAAGTCTTCCTTGCGATCGTCGGCAGAGCCCCCCACCGGACAAGGCAACGTCGTTTCCCTACTGATATTACGTACAATTATCGCGCCGTGCGATCGTCTCCCTGTCAGCGATCAACTTACCAAACATCTGGTAGCATCTCACATCAAAAATCTCATATCGATTGACGGCAGCCCCCCAAAGCGGCTACGCTGTGAAATTAAGGTTGCTTTGCTTGCAGAGGAAGCAGCCCGCGTCGCCCGAAAATCTAGTTGCACTGCCCAAAGCTGTTACCAGCAGCAATGGACAGCTAACCGCCAAACTGAGTACACCAGTATGGAGGCTAGTTGAGAATCGTAGCATTCTCTGTAGCCGCCCTGCTTGCGTTACCGTGCGGGGCGGCTGGGTTTTTGGGTTTTTCTAGAAAAAAACCAAAAACCAGGAGACCATATTATGTCACAGGAATTCTTGCCTGACGATAACTTGTCCGAGCGTCCAAATTCCGACTCAGCAGCATCCGAACAAGAAGTCGTGCAAATCACGGTTTTAGGTTCCCGCAAGGCCGTGTTAGAAACTATCCACACATTATATCGGCTGGGATTTGCGGCTGTTGGCGATTGGAGTCCGCCACAGCGAGGCGCACAGCCGGGACAAGTGATAAGGAATGAAAAATAAATAACTTAATGAATTACTCAGGTTGGGGTACGGCTCGATAATTCCATTTGGGCAAATATT
>NZ_JAUBTK010000127.1:0-13072 GCF_036702455.1 Microcoleus sp. D2_18a_D3 | reverse complement strand
AATGACTAATGACTAATGACTAATGACTAATGACTAATGACTAATGACTAATGACTAATGACTAATGACTAATGACTGCTGTCGAAGCGGAATCTCGATCGCAAACTCAGTACCTTTCCCCACTTCCGAATTGCATTTTAAAACGCCGCCGTGTTTTTCTACCACAATTTGGTAACTAATTGACAGTCCCAATCCAGTACCTTTTCCCACTGCCTTAGTCGTGAAAAAAGGGTCAAATATGCGTTGTCTCATAGATTCCGAAATTCCCGTACCGTTATCAGAAATCCGAATCAGCGCGCTAGGAATAGTACCATTAAGTTGACCCACAGCAGTCGAGATTTTAATTTGAGGAGCTACAGATTGACCAGCGAGCAACTTGTGCGATTCCAAAGCATCGATCGCATTCCCGATTACATTCATAAACACCTGATTCAACTGTCCAGCATAACACTCAACTCGCGGCAAAATGCCGTATTCTTTCACTAGCACAATGTTTGCACCGTCCGCATTAGATTTCAGCCTGTGCTGTAAAATTAACAGCGTGCTGTCAATGCCCTCGTGAATATCAACCGCCTTCATTTGACTTTCGTCAAGACGAGAGAAATTCCTTAAAGACAGAACTATTTGACGGATGCGATCGGCTCCCACCTTCATTGACGATAGCAATTTTGGCAAATCTTCTAGCAGAAATTCTAAGTCAATATCTTCACTCAATTTGTCTATTTCAGGACTATAAGCGGGATACTGTTGCTGGTAAAGTTCCAACAAACTCAGTAAGCTAGTAGTATATTCACTAGCGTGATTGAGATTGCCATAAATAAAATTAACGGGATTGTTAATTTCGTGAGCAATCCCGGCTACCAGTTGCCCCAAACCAGACATTTTTTCAGTTTGAATCAATTGAGCTTGAGTGTGCTGCAAATCTTTTAAACTTTGAGCGATTTGTTCTGCTTGGCGTCTGGTTTGAGCCAGCAAATCGGCTTGTTGGATAGCTACGCCTAATTGATTGGCAATCTGAGCTAAAAAGTTGACTTCTGAACTTTCCCAACAGCGGGGCCCAGAATGTTGATACGCTGTCAGCAAACCCCAAAGTTCTTGTCCTACAAAAATCGGCGCGCTCGCATAAGCCTTCACCTGAAATTGCTCTAAAATACCAAGGTCACACTCCGAGTGGCAAACTTGATAGATATCGTCAACGGCTAGAGTTTCATTATTGGCATATCTGCCGCCTCGATTTGACTGCAAATAAGTATCTTGCCAAACCGTACTGATACCTTCCCCTACCAATTTTATCCAGCCATCTTTCACAAACTCTGCCACATAATGGCCGCTCCAATCAGGATTAAATTGATAGACAGCAATTCTATCAACTTGCATAAACTGACAAACTTCTTGGGTTGCAGTCTGAAAAATCGCGTTGATATCGAGAGATTCTCGAATCTTGGCCACCACTTCAAACAGTATCCGCTGTTGCTCGGCTGCCCACTGCAAATCAACTGATTGCTGCCGCGTTTTAGCCAACAAATCTGCTTGTTCTAATCCTACACTCAACTGAATTCCAACTTGCGTAGCAAACTGAATTTCCGAAGTGTTCCAATGGCGCAAACCGCTGCACTGGTGCACGCACAGCAAACCCCAAAGTTGGCTGCCATTCATCAGCGGCATAATCACCTGAGCTCTAATTTGAAATTGAGCTAAAAGAGCAACATGGCAGTCTGAAAGTCCAGCATTTTCGACATCTTGTAGCACTTGAATCTGTCCCTGACTATATTTTTTAGCATAGTTTTCGCTAAAAAAATGATCGCGAACTTTTACATTCCTTGCCGACGAAAAACCAGGCAAAACATCTTCGGTAATAAATTCGCCTTCATTAAAGTTTAAACTAGGATCAAAGCGATAAATGCCAACTCTATCGGCTTTTAATATCCGCCGCAATTCTGTAGTTGTAGTACGAAAAATTGTATCTAAATCGAGAGATTGTCGAATCTTAGCAACTACCTCAAACAGTATTCGCTCCTGCTCTGCTACCCGCTGCAACTCAACTGCTTGCTGCTGAGTTTGAGCGAGCAAATCTGCTTGTTCTAAAGCGATGCTTAGCTGAGCGGAAATTTGGGTAGCAAACTTAATTTCGGAAGATTCCCAGTTGCGGGGAGCCGAACATTGGTGTACGCACAGCAACCCCCAAAGGTCGTTGCCTTTCATAATCGGTGCAACTAAAGTAGCTTTGACCTGAAATTGCTCCAAGACTTGCTGAAAGCAATTTTCCAGTCCGGCTTGTGTGATGTCAGACATGGCGTGAACTCGCCCCTGAGAGTAGAGATTGGCGTAGTTTTCTCCAAAGCAGCGATCGTGCACTTTGACTGCCATTGCTGACCGAAAATCTGGCAAAACATCCTCGGCAACGAATTCGCCGTCCTTAAATTCTGATGCGGAATCGAAGCGGTAAACTGCCACTCTATCTGCATTTAAAGCCCGCCGCACTTCCTGGGACATCGTGCTAAAAATCTTGTTTAAGTCGAGGGATTGCCGCATTTTTGCCACCACTTCAAACAGGACTCGCTGCTGTTGGGTCAACTGCTGTAGTTGAGCAGTGCGCTTTTGAACTTGATTTTCTAAATTTGTGTTAAGTTCGTCTATTTGTTGATCTAGTTGGTAGTGGTTAATAGCATTAGAAAACTGGCTGCCAAAAATTAGGAGTAATTCAATTTCTTCAGCCTTCCATTCGCGAATTTGGGCAGGTTTTGACTCTTTCCACGCTTCAAAAGATATCCGAGATTGGGCGAGCCGCGCGTCGCTATCAAACTGTCTAGCCCAGAGAGTTTCGGTGTCAAATTCTTCTCGAAAAATGGTCAAGTAACCGAATATGTGCTGGCGGGTTGTGAGCGGTACGATTAAAATGCTGCGAATTTTGGTCGATCGAAATGCAGGTTGCAGGCTTCTCAAACTGCTAATTTGGTACAAGTCGGGAATTGCCCAAACCTGTTGAGCGCCGGATTTAAAATATTCGTGCCAGACGCTGTATTGCTCAACCTGCGGGTATTTGGCCGAAATTGGCATCTTCGGCCCTGAGCCACAAGTGTAGACTGTGAGTTCGCGAGTGGAGTTATCCGAATAGGGAACTAGATTCGTAACCTTGCTGCTGTCGCAAACGAATGGCGTGGCGAAAATGCACAGCCTGCCGCCGGCGGCATCTAGTGCTGCTACCGATTCTGCCAAAGCTGTTTGGAGTTCAATCGCCGGCTGGGAGTTAAGGGCTGTGGCGACGCGGTTGACGGCAGCTTCCCGTTGAGCTTTCGCCCTTGCTTGGGCGAGGAGGGTTGACTGGGCTATGGCGACGCCGAGCTGATCTGCCACCGTCTGAACGCCTTGGAGTTCGTTTTCTGTCACACTCCGCGACTCGGAGTGGTGAGATACCAACAACCCCCAGAATTCTTCGCCGTGAAAAATTGGTACTACCAAGCAAGCCTTGACGCCCAGTGCAGTCAAGTATTCAGCGTGGCAGGGGTCAACCGCGCGAAAGCGCATTTCGTCGTCGGGCAGCAGTTTGCCGGAAACCGCCTCGCGGCGCGGACTTTGGCCTAGCAGCCCGGAATCTATATCGACGATGGATCGCACCTGTAGTTGCGCGAACATTTCGCGGGCGTGAGGGGGAATATCGTCTGCTGGAAAATGCAGCCCCAATAGGGATGGCAAGCGGTTGCCGTTAATTGATTCGGCAATCACTTCACCGCTACCGTCGCTATGAAATTTGTAGATTTTTACTCTGTCTGTTCCCAAGAACGATTGAACTTCTGCTGCTGTTGCGCTCAGAATTTCGGGTAGTTCTAGAGAGCGGCGAATGCGGTTGGCGATGCGTTCGAGCAAATTTGCTCGATCGAACCTCACCTTGACATTTTCGATCTTTAATGAGTCCATTATTAATCTTTTGCTTTCCTAGCAATAATAGTAAGCGGCCCAAAAGTTTTGTGCCTGTTAAAAAATTCGGCAAGCACAGCCATTTAATTAAATATAAATATCCTGATGGCGATCGTCCATTAGTTTTGCACCTGTAGCGATCAGCCTTAAAATTGCAACTTTCCATTGCAACTTTCAATTCTGTGGGATTACAACTTTTGTACTTTAAATATAAACTTTGTAGAGCCTGCCTTGCAAGCTCTTTACCCCAACGCATTAAAATTGTCAAGTTTCAAGAGTTGCAGAGTCATTCACCGCCACCGATGAAGGTCGCACCGAAATATCTCAGTCCTGGATGCAAAAGCTCGCTGAGGAACGAGCTTACGGAAAGAAACAGCATGGAATTCAAAAGGTTAACTCAGAAATCGGGTTTCTACCTCTAGGATTGTATCTGCTGCTAGTGGGATCGGAGAATGGTCGATCGACAATCCGCAGCTTTTTCCAGATATTGGAGCAAAAAAAAGCTCCTGCCGTTAAGCAGGAGCCTTTTTCGATTAGACAATCAAATCAGAAATAAATTCGATCGATTAGTCTAAGTCTGGCATAGCCAGCACTGGTTCATTTTCGCGATCGATACCCTTCTCAAAGCCAGCGACAGCCGCGCGAGCGCGACCAGCGTGCCACAAGTGGCCGACCAAGAAGAAGAAACCCATCACAAAGTGGAAACAGGACAGCCAAGAACGAGGAGAAGTGAAGTTAAACGAGTTAACTTCAGTCGCCACACCACCCACAGAGTTCAAAGAACCCAAAGGAGCGTGAGTCATGTACTCAGCAGCGCGGCGAGCTTGCCAAGGCTGAATGTCATTCTTGATTTTGTTCAAGTCCAAACCGTTAGTACCGCGCAAGGGTTCCAACCAAGGGCCTTGGAAATCCCAGAAACGCATCGTTTCACCGCCGAAAATGATTTCGCCAGTAGGAGAGCGCATCAGGTATTTACCCAGACCGGTGGGGCCTTGTGCAGAACCGACGTTAGCACCCAAGCGTTGATCGCGGATCAGGAAGGTCAAAGCTTGCGCTTGAGAAGCTTCCGGGCCCGTCGGGCCGTAGAATTCGCTGGGGTAAGCAGTGTTGTTGAACCAGACAAAGCAGCAAGCGATGAATCCCATCAGGGACAAAGCGCCCAAGCTGTAAGACAGGTAAGCTTCGCCAGACCAGATTAAGGCGCGGCGAGCCCAGCCGAAAGGCTTGGTCAAAATATGCCAAACACCGCCAGCGATACAAATCAGGCCAACCCAGATGTGACCGCCGATGATATCTTCCATGTTGTTGACGCTGACAATCCAGCCTTCGCCACCAAAAGGAGAGCGAGTCAAGTAGCCAAAAATCACAGCCGGATTCAGAGTGGGGTTAGTAATGACCCGCACGTCGCCGCCGCCTGGAGCCCAAGTGTCATAGACACCGCCGAAGAACATGGCTTTAGCTACCAGCAGCAAAGCGCCGCATCCCAACAGAATCAGGTGGTAGCCGATGATGTTGGTCATCTGGTTCTTATCTTTCCAGTCGTAGCCGAAGAACGAAGAGTATTCTTCGAGAATTTCCGGGCCGCGAACGGCGTGATAAATGCCGCCCAAACCGAGAACAGCAGATGAAATCAAGTGAAGAACGCCAACGACGAAGAACGGGAAGATATCCGTAACTTCACCGCCGGGGCCGACGCCCCAACCCAAAGTAGCGACGTGGGGCATCAAAATTAAGCCCTGTTCGTACATGGGCTTTTCTGGGATAAAGTGAGCGACTTCAAACAAAGTCATTGCACCGGCCCAGAACACGATCAAACCAGAGTGAGCGACGTGGGCGCCCAGCAGTTTGCCAGAGAGATTGATTAAACGAGCGTTGCCAGACCACCAAGCGAACCCGGAGGATTCTTGGTCGCGACCGCTTGCGTAGGAATTAGAGAGCGTTACCACCCGGTAGAACCTCCAACGATGTTTAGATTTTGGATTTTGGGTTTTTTTTGTTCCCCAGTAGGGCACGGGAGTACCGGGCCTGCGCCGGGGAATAGGGATTTGGATTTCAATTTCAATTTAAAAAATTTAAATTAATCTGAAATCCAAATCCAGATTTTTTTAAAGTGCGTTACCGCGAGGCAGAACTTCTTCAGGGAAGATGTAGTTTTCGTGAGGTTGGTCCGTAGGAGCCATCCAAGCACGAATGCCTTCGTTAAGCAGAATGTTCTTAGTGTAGAACGTTTCAAACTCAGGATCTTCAGCAGCGCGTAATTCTTGTGATACGAAGTCATAGGCGCGCAGGTTTAATGCTAAACCGACGATGCCAATGGAGCTCATCCACAAGCCTGTGACAGGTACGAACAACATGAAGAAGTGCAACCAGCGCTTGTTGGAGAAGGCAATTCCGAAGATTTGCGACCAAAAGCGGTTAGCTGTCACCATCGAGTAGGTTTCTTCTGACTGAGTTGGGTTGAAGGCGCGGAAGGTGTTTGAGCCTTCGCCGTCTTCAAACAAGGTGTTTTCTACGGTTGCACCGTGGATAGCGCACAACAGCGCGCCGCCCAAGATGCCTGCAACGCCCATCATGTGGAAGGGGTTGAGCGTCCAGTTGTGGAAGCCTTGCAGGAATAGCAAAAAGCGGAAAATTGCTGCGACGCCGAAACTGGGGGCGAAGAACCAGCCTGATTGACCCAAGGGGTAAAGCAGGAACACCGAAACAAACACGGCGATGGGGCCGGTGAATGCTAGGGCGTTGTAGGGACGGATGCCTACCAAACGGGCGATTTCAATCTGACGCAGGCAAAAGCCGATCAGTGCGAAAGCGCCGTGGAGGGCTACGAATGTCCACAGCCCGCCGAGTTGGAACCAGCGGGTGAAGTCCCACTGTGCTTCGGGGCCCCACAGGAACAGCAGGGAGTGTCCGAGGCTGTTGGCTGGGGTGGAGACTGCTACGGTGAGGAAGTTGGCTCCTTCGAGGTAGGAACTTGCCAAACCGTGGGTGTACCAGGATGTGACGAAGGTGGTGCCTGTTAACCAGCCACCGATGGCTAGGTAGGCGCAGGGGAATAGCAGGATGCCAGACCAGCCTACGAAGACGAAGCGATCGCGTTTGAGCCAGTCGTCGAGGACATCAAAGATGCCTCTTTCGGTCTGGGCGCGTCCGACTGCGATTGTCATTGGGGTAAAATCCTTTTGCTTGTTAAAAGACCAAGGTTTCTAATTAAAGTTAACATAACTATATATTAGAAGTTCATAATTTTTCAACTAGAAAAGCAGAATTCCCCCACTAGAGGCGTACTCGATGAAAGCGTGGTTGAGAGGAAGGCCATCTTGGTTGACGATGCTCAGCAACAATCCAACTGACCCTTCGTCGCCAAGCGGCGAGGTGGCGGTGGTTGAGGAGACGAACAAACACTCTGCGCTTGCACTCAAATCCTTCACAGGGTAAGATTATCCTCTTATCTGTTGAAGAAGTGGTGAGCCAAGTAATTACTGCCAAACTCAAATTAAACCTGACTGCCGAGCAAAAAATCTCGGTAGCTCAGGTTTCTTTGGCCTATCGGGATGCGCTGAACTACGCATCCCAAGTGGCATTTGATAACGGTAAATCTGGCAACGGAGCTAAACTACAAAAGTTGGTCTACTCGGAGCTACGGGCATTATTTGGGCTTGGTTCCCAGATGGCGTGTAACGTGCCAAGACAAGTTGCTGCGACTTTTAAGACGCTGTGGACTAAAGCCAAGCAGAATAGCGAGGCGGTTAAAGCTGGGTATACCAAGCGGCGGTACAAGGGACTCGATCGAGCTCCCAAATACACCTCGCGGACTTGTACGCTTAATTACCAGCGCGACTACTCCTTTAAAAAGGATCGACGGGTCAGTATTAACACCCTGGATGGTCGAATTGTTGTTCCGTTTGATGGCTACAACAAGCACATCGATCTGATGCGAGCGTCCCAGAAGATCGGTGCTGCTAAAATTGTCTACCAGAAATCCTCGAAGACTTACTATCTAATGGTGAGCTTGGAGGTGGAAACGCCTACTCTCGACCCACTGAACATCACTAGAATTTCTGGTATAGATGTGGGAATGAGATACCTCGCAGTCGAAACAGACTTAGCTAATAAGTCGAGTTTCTATTCGGGCAAGGCGGCTAGACATCGAGCCAACCGTTATCAAAAAGCCAGACAATCTCTACAGCGAAAAGACACCCGTTCGGCGAAGCGAAGATTAATCGCTTTGTCGGGACGGGAGAGACGGTTTATCGCTGATGTGAACCACCAGATTGCGAGTAAAATCGCCAAGCCTAACAGCCTGATTGGACTAGAAGATCTGACCGGAATACGCGATCGAACTAAATCTAAATCGGGCAAACGGGCAAGCAAGAAACAACGGAAAGCTAACAGGAACGTAGCTCAATGGTCGTTTGCCGAATTGCATGGCTATATCGATTACAAGGCTGTGCTGGTTGGCTCGTTAGCTACTAAAGTTCCGGCACATTACACCTCGCAAAGTTGCCCTAAATGTGGGCATACCTCAAAGGCTAATCGACCGAACAAGGGGCTGATTTTCCGCTGTGAATGCTGTGGGCATCAACTTCATGCAGATCTGGTTGGGGCGCGAAATATCGCACTTAGAACGTTGCTCGTCCGGCAAGCCTGGATGAGTACCGGGGTCTTGTCAGCACTCCCTCATGTATCGAGCCGTGAAGCCAAAGCTGAAATCCTTTCGAGGTTTTCGGAATTGAGGTGGAGTTCAGATACAAGCCCCCATCATAGCGGTACTCCGCTTGATGGCGGGTAGTTGACCATAATTAGCAGGAGTGGATACACAATCCCCACCCGCTTGATCGCGATCGCCTCAGCGAAGCGTGACACTCGGTGGGCTAATTGAATTAAGATTTGGCTTTAAGGCTGTTTAATTTTATGACTGCAAAAACAACGACCTCGATCGATCCTGTCCTGCGCTACCAGGTTGTGGGCTCCCGCCGCTTCAGCAATTTCTGGTGGGGGACGATTGTCAGCATTGGAGGGACTGGTTTCCTGCTGTCGGGTCTTTCCAGCTACTTGCACGTGAACCTGCTGCCTTTTGCTGACCCGACTCAGCTTGTTTTCATCCCCCAAGGCATTGCGATGAGTTTCTACGGTGTCTGTGGCGTGCTGTTGGCGCTCTACCTGTGGCTGACTATTCTCTGGGATGTCGGTGGCGGTTACAACGAGTTCGATCGACAAACTGGTAACATTCGGATCTTTCGCTGGGGTTTTCCCGGCAAAAACCGCAAACTTGATTTTAATTGCAAGACATCGGAGGTGCAATCTGTGCGGGTAGACATTAAAGAAGGTCTCAATCCCCGCCGCAGTATTTATCTTAAGCTCAAAGACCGCCGTCAGTTTCCCCTGACTAGAGTCGGACAGCCGATTGCTTTGTCTGAAGTGGAAAATCAAGCGGCCGAATTGGCTCGATTTTTGCAAGTTCCCCTAGAAGGACTTTAGGGATTTTCGATTTGCGATTTTAGATTTTAGATTGGTAATGTCTCGTAGGGTGCGCCGGGCCGCGCACCTTACCTACCTGGTAAGTGAAAAAGATCGATCTGCGAGTAAGCCCGTTACCAATTTTTGAATCTATCAATTAACAATACTTGCGAAAGTTTTTGATTGCAAACCGTAGAATAAGGGTTTCAAGGCTCCAAGGCAAGTTCGCTATCAACGGAAAATCGCTGGTTTTAGACTACGAACTAAAAACAGTTCGGACTATTGAATTAAAATCTTTAGTTGCAAAGTCCGTAATTAACTCAAAGTGAAAATACAAATGCAAATGCAAATCAAAATTCAGCGGTGGTTGTTCTCACTTTTAATAATTGGCGCCTTGTTTGTCGGAGGATGCGGTAGTTCCCCTGTTGCCAACTCGACTCCAACACCAAATCCGGCGTCGGGTGAAAATATTTCTTTGTCTCCGTCTCCTTCTCCTGCTGCTGTAGCGGCGAGTTCGCAATTTAGCAACTTGCCACGCTTGCAAGGAAAAGCAACAGTGGTGATGACGGTTAAAGGTGCCCCAATTACGATCGAACTCGACGGCACAAATGCGCCAATTACTGCGGGCAATTTTGTCGATTTGGTTCAGAAAGGAGTCTACGACGGGCTGGTATTTCACCGAGTCGTGCGGGAACCTCAGCCTTTTGTAGTTCAGGGCGGAGACCCCCAGGGTAAAGACCCTAAATTCCCTACGGCGCGGCTGGGAACTGGTGGTTTTATTGACCCGAAAACTACTGTAGAACGCAGGATTCCTCTGGAAATTAAAGCTAAAGGTGCTGCCAATCCGACTTACAGCGCGACGCTACAAGAAGCTGGGGTTAAGGAAAAACCCGTGTTGATGCACAGTCGTGGGGCTGTTGCTATGGCTCGATCGCAGAGTCCTGATTCGGCTTCTTCTCAGTTTTACTTTACTTTGACCGATGTACCGTTTTTGGACGGTAGCTATGCGGTTTTTGGGTACGTGAAGCAAGGGATGGATGTTGTTGATAAGATTCAAGCGGGCGATCGCATTGAGAAGGCTACTGTTACTCAGGGTTTGGAAAATTTTAAGCCTGTTCAGTAGTCAGTAGTCAGTAGTCAGTAGTCATATCAATTCCGGTTGCACAATGGAGATGATTGTTGACTGTTGACTGTTGACTGTTGACTGTTGAGTCGGAGTAGAAAAACTGACTGATTGTTGACGGTTGATGGTTGACTCGATTTTATGATTCCGATGCAACCGGAAACGATATCAGTCGTTGGTCGTTGGTTAGTAGTTAATAATTTGTTCCAATCATAAATAACTAATAACTAATAACTAATGACTAATGACTAATGACTAATGACTAATGACTAAAAATTTGGGAATCTGAGGGCTGATGTGGATGTTGTTATTACGGGAATTGGCCTGGTTTCTGCTTTAGGCACTCTGGATTGTAGCTGGAAAAGATTGTTGTCTGGGGAATCAGGAATTCGGCAACATCAACCTTTTATAGAACTTGAACGGCGACCTTTGGCTTTAATTGGCACAAAACCGACCGATCTAATAACTTTAATTCGGCAGGTTTTAGCAGATGCTTTGCAAGATGCTAATTTGACTTTGCCTTTGCCCGATTGCGGAATTGTTATTGGCTCTAGCCGAGGTTTTCAGGCAAATTTGGAACAGTTGGCGAGGGAAGGAAGAGGGAAGAAGGAAGAAGGAAGAAGGAAGAAGGAAGAAGGAAGTTCGGCAACGGATTCTGTAACGGATGTAACGGATGTCAGGAAGAAGGAAGAGGGAAGAAGGAAGAAGGAAGAAGGAAGAGGGGAGAAGGAAGAGGAAAGAGAATTCTCAATGCCCAATGCCCAATGCCCAATGCCCAATTCCCAATGCCCAATTCCCAATTCTCAATTTGTGAATTTTTTGCCTCACATGGGGGCGATCGCGGCGGCGAGGGCAATTGGCTCAATGGGGCCGGTGCTGGCGCCGATGGCTGCTTGTGCGACGGGTATTTGGTCGATCGCCCGTGCTGTTGATTTAATCGGCACTGGTGAGTGTCAGCGGGCGATCGCAGGTGCTGTGGAAGCGCCTATCACACCGCTGACTCTGGCTGGATTTAGCCGGATGGGTGCTTTGGCAAACAATGGGTGCTATCCCTTTGATGAAAATCGGGAAGGCTTTGTGCTCGGTGAAGGCGGGGCTTTATTTGTATTAGAATCGGCCGAGTTGGCAAGGCGTCGTGGTGCTAAAATTTACGGTCGAGTTTCCGGTTTAGGCTTGACAAATGATGCTTGTCATGCTAATTTCCCGGAGCTGGGGGGGGAAAGTGCGATCGCGGCGGTAAGTCAATGTTTGAAACGCAGCAATTTAGCGGCGATTGATATAGATTTTATTCATGCTCACGGTACTGCAACTGAGTTAAACGACCGACACGAAGCACTGTTAATTGAGAAGTTATTTCACCCAGGAGTTGCTGTTAGTTCGACTAAGGGGGCGACGGGTCATACTTTGGGAGCTTCGGGAGCTTTGGGCGTGGCTTTTTGTTTGATGAGTATTAAATATCAGATGTTGCCGCCTTGCGTGGGAATGAAAAAACCGGGGTTTGAATTAGATTTTGTTCGCTGTGCGCGATCGGCTATTGTCAGAAATGCGGTTTGTTTAAGTTTTGGCTTTGGCGGGCAGAATGCTGCGATCGTTTTATCGGGCGATCGTTAATTTTTGTAAACTCGGTCGATCGGCATTTAACTACCAGCCGGGAAGTCCCTCGGTATATTTAGAGGGGATTAATCTGAGCGCTGCGCGAAGTACCCCGAATAAATTACCGTAGGGATGTCCAGAAGCGTCGGGTCTAGGTACGGAAACCGACAGTTAGACATTGCGAGTACCTTTAATTTTGATGTACTTTCTAAACATTAAATCAAAAGAAATGGTACATTAAGGTAGGTCGAAAAAAAGAAGTTAAAAAATGCAACTCACTTACAAATACCGCCTCAAACCCACAAAAGCCCAGCTAATAACTATTGTGGCTCACCTAGAACTCTGTCGCCGGCAGTACAACTACCGACTCGGTGAAAGATTTAGGTGGTGGTCAGCCACGAGAACACCTATCAACGCCTGTCCATTGATTGTTTCTCTAGTCCCGATTGAGGAAATTTATCAAAATATTCCTTTGATTAGGGTGCAAACTAGGGACGGCAGGAAAAAGGATGAGTCAGGCAATCCTTTGACCAAGAAAGGTGATATTTTCTCGAACATTGAAGGCGGATATGTACAGTGGCAAACGATACAACTTGCCGACCTAAAAAAGACAAAAAAACTATTTCCTGACTACAAAGCGTTGGATTCTCAGGTTTTGCAAGATGTCGTCAACAGAATTGAAACTTCTTTTTCAAATTTCACCACGCCCGATAAAAACGGCAATCGTAGAGGTCAGCCCAGATTCAAAGGGCTTCACTACTACAAATCCTTCACTTATCCTCAACTAGATAACTTAGCTATTGTCAAGGATGAGCAAGATAGGATTTGTATTAGCCTCGCAAAAATAGGTCAAGTGCCTATGGTTTTCCACCGTCCAATACCAACAGGATTCAAAGTTAAGACGGGTACAGTTATCAGAGAAGCTGATGGGTGGTATATCTCCCTGACGCTAGAAGATAAAACAGTTCCCGTAACGGTTGCAGA
>NZ_JAUBTK010000126.1:0-13669 GCF_036702455.1 Microcoleus sp. D2_18a_D3 | reverse complement strand
GGTCAAGGATTCTGGTTTGCGGTTGGGCTATCCATCGCTCACGTTTCGAGGATTCTCAGTGCTCCTGTAATGCTCGTCGCAGTGATTTTGGTTGCCGGGTTTCTGTTTGTAGTAAAACCGAAAAACCCAACCTCTTACTTGTTGTCGATGCGTCGGATTAGTGGATTGGTGGTGATTGTCGGAACTATTGCTGCATTTTGGGATGCGGCGTGGCTATTGGCAAATGCGCCTTTAAGCGTAGGCTTTGGGTTCATCCCAGTGTGGCAGCTTGTCGTGATTGTGGGTGTGGCGGTGATGCTGCTTTTGTTCGTCACACTGCTGCGGAGGCTGACCCGATGAAAAGCGCGATCGCTCTTTTGATTGTGGGTATCGGGTGCAGCGGGTTCAGTTTGTTCGGGTACTTCGACAAGCACGTTAGCTACTGCAATGGAGCTACAAATCCCTGTACGCCTGTTGTGGTAACGGGTTCCCAGTATCCCAAGAATGCTAAGTTTGTGAAGCTGCATCCAGGCTGGGGATTGCTGCGTACTGCATCCGGCGTAATTGGTGCGATGAGCTTTGGCGCGGGTTATTTTGCATCGGGTGCAGCATCGGTGAGGCAGAGAAAGAACGAGGAAGAGGCTGCGATATTTGAGGCACGGCAGAAGCAATTAGAGGCAACTACAAGTGACATTTTGGATGAGGAAGAAATCCAGAAAACAGCGATTGCCGCTGATTTGAGAGTGAAGGACTTCAAGCGCGAACTCTACGACGGCTACAACACACTTTATTTAGAGAAGAATCCCGAACTGTTGGAAGCTTTAACCGCTGCCACTCCCCAATCTTTACCCGCATCTTTCCCCAACCCAATAGAATCAAAGTCCGAAGAACTTGAAAATGCGGAACTCCTATCAAACACAGCCTCCGCCCAAAATAACAATCAATTATTGGGTGTAGAACTGCCAGTAACTCCCAAATTAGGCGTGAAATTCTTTGATTGGAAGCAGTTTAGGGACACTCCTGAGATGTTTCCTCACATTAGAGGAGTTGCAGCTACCAGATGCGGAAAAACCACGCTCTTTGATTGGCTGATGGATGTGATGCCATCCCAAAAGCAGTCGGTAATTACGGTCAAACGGTGGCCGCATCAATGGATTGGCTTGGATGTAATAGGAGTGCCTGAAGATTACAAAGCTATCCGCTCCTCTTTGGAAGCATTGCAAAGTGAAAGAGTGCGGCGTACAGCATTAATGGCAAAGGGGATTGATTCACCCATTTGGAATGTAGCTGTTGATGAATGGAAAGCAATTTCGCGTAATGTGAGAGCGATTGTCAATCGCCAAACCAAACAGATTATTTCTCTGGGTGCCAAGCAAATTATGGGTGAAATGATTACTTTAGCGAGGGAAACCAACATCCGCATCTTTGCTTTAGCGCAGGGCAGACAAGTTGTAACTTGGGGATTGGAGGGTGAAAGCGATTTAGCTGAGTGTTTCTGTAGCATTTACATGGGCAAGTTTGCAGTAGAAGAATGTGAATCCTACCGAAACAAATTCCCCAAAGATTCGGAGCAATACGCCAAGTACCAACAAGTGCGGGATTACTTGGAATCGTTGGGCAATCGGGCTGCATGGATTAGCTGCGAATTGGGTGAATTCCCCGCTGTTGTACCCGATTTGGGTCAGTGGAAACGAGAGGTTTTAAAAAAGCCAATTGAGCCAAGCACTGACACAAATAAACCCAATATGGAAGTTAGCCAAACAACCGAAGATGATGACCCACAACAACTTTGGGAATTAGCGAAACAGCGTCTTGAGGAGACTTTTCAGTCATCAAAAATTGCTGAAGCAGGCGAGCATTCAGAGCTGGATACGCAAGAACCTGATGTATCCGTACCGCAACCCCAACAGGGTGAGCCGATACCTCTAGAACCCTTGCCCGATAAAGAGTATCCGATTCGAGATGGTGCGTCTCTTGTATCCAGGTACTTCTCTGAAACAACGGAAGCGGCTCTTTTTGAGCAGGTATTAGCGTATCTGGATACGAGCCGCAATGCCTCTGATATAATTAAAACTGTCCTGAAATGCACTAAACCCGATAAGGATTCGCCGCGTTCGTATTCAAGCGTCGGCAAGCCCGTATTTATTTACTTGATTCGCAAATACGGAACGGCGGCCTTGATTGCACATTTTGCCGATTTCTTGGATAGGTAAAAACCTGAATAATCCTGGGTAAAAGTCAGACCCGAAAGATGAACTTTTAGAGAATTGCCACAAAGCTTTAGCAGCCGATGCTTAAGAAGGGAAATTGGAGTGATGTTAGCTGCTGCGGATACCTTAAGCCGAGGTAGTATTGGTTGTTTTAATTCGCAGGCAGTGACAGCATTTTGATGGGATAATTAGATTGTCGTTTAGTTTTGCAGCGGGCGACTCATCCCCCAATCTGGGGGTTTTCTATTTCGATGTTACTTGCTTGGTGTGCTAGTTGTGTGGTTTTCAAATACTACCCATCGAGTTATATTGTGAAGGTGCTGTTTTGATATTAGGCTATCAAATATGGAACTAACAAAGTACAGTTGGTGGGGTGAATCCAACGAACCGCCACCGCACCTGAAAACTAAAAAGCAATTGGGTGAATTGGGTTTATCGCCTCTGAAACCTTCAGGCGTTATCCCAACCCGAAAATACGATGTGTTCCTCTACGATTCGACTAACCCTGAATCCTGCCGACCCAAAAGAAAGCCATCTCCCAAGCAATTGGAAACTTTAGCAGTCAACCGTCTCAAAGCTAAAATCAAGCGGGATTACCGGGAATGGTATCGAGAAGTAGGTTTCATAGAACGAGATAGGGTGAATGCTGTTCTTTGGGCAAGAGAACAATTAAGCCAGAACGATTTGGTGATTCTAGATACTGAAACTACGGACCTATACGATGCTGAGATTGTAGAGATAGCCATTATCAATTATTGCGGTGAAATGTTGCTGAATACGCTCATCAAACCCACAGTTCCCATCCCCGCAGAAGCAGCCTATCTTCACGGCATTAGCGATGCAATGGTAGCCGATGCTCCGAGTTTCCCCGAAGTCTATCCCCGCATTGTTGAAGTCCTTAAATATAAACGAGTATTTCCTGTGTTTCTAACTGTATTTGTTTTATACAGTTAGGAGGAAGCCGTCCTATAAGGACGGGGCTTTAGACCCTATTTTGCCGTAAAATTGTAAATGCCGTCTGGTCGCCCCTATTTTATATTGTTAAATGAATCGCACGATTCCCGAACAAGAATCCCTCATCGTCGAGTTTAAAAGCGATCGCACTCGCCTGCCAGACAAAGACCTGATTGAAACCGTCGTCTGCCTTGCCAATACAGACGGTGGCTCCATTTACCTCGGCGTTGAAGATGACGGTCAAATAACAGGTTTGCACCCCCAACACCAAAACCTGTCCACCTTGGCAGCCATGATTGGCAACCGCACCAACCCCCCAGTCAGCGTGCGCGTTACAGCGTTGCTAGAAGCAGGTCAAACCATTGCCTGCATAGAAGTCCCCAAATCACCCCGCATCGTCGCCACGTCTGACGGACTCCTGCAACGCCGCCGCCTGCAAGTAGACGGAACACCCCAATGCGTCCCCTTTTATCCCTACGAATTTGCCACTCGCCAGTCAGACTTAGGCGTTCTCGATTACTCCTCATTACCCATCACCGGATCGTCTGTTGCCGACTTCGACCCCCTGGAACGCGAACGTCTGCGACAATTAATAGAGCGATATGGGGGCGATCGCACTCTGCTATCCTTAACCGATGAAGAACTCGACGGCGCTTTAGGGTTCGTGCGTTCTACCGATGGAATTCGCTTCCCCACCGTCGCCGGAATGCTGATTTTAGGACGAGAAAGCGCCCTCCGCGAACACTTACCCACCCACGAAGTCGCCTTTCAAGTCCTCGAAGGCACCCAAGTGCGAGTCAATGACTTTTACCGCACCCCCTTGCTAAAACTGTTTGAGCGAGTTATGGAACAGTTCGAGGTGCGCGTTGAAGAAGATGAAGTGCAAATCGGTTTATTTCGCGTCCCCGTTCCCAACTACGATCGCCGCGCCTTTCGCGAAGCCTCAGTCAATGCCCTCATCCACCGAGATTACACTAAATTGGGAGCCGTTCACATCCGCTGGGAAGATTACGGAATTACCATCAGCAACCCAGGAGGTTTTGTCGAAGGTGTCACCTTAGATAACCTGCTAGTCGTAGAACCCCGACCGAGAAACCCCTTTCTAGCCGATGCCATTAAACGCATCGGACTCGCCGAACGAACTGGGCGCGGTGTAGATTTAATCTATCAGGGGTTATTGCGCTACGGAAGATCCGCCCCTGATTATCGAGGCACAAACTCTCATTCAGTTGCCGTCAGACTGCCAGGGGGGGAAGCCGACTTAGGACTGTTGCGCGTAGTGATTGAAGAGGAAAATCGCCGTCAAAGCCCACTCCCCGTTGACTCTTTAATCGCTTTAGGACAATTGCGACAAGAGAGGCGGTTAGACACGGCTACTCTCGCCCGTGCCATTCAGCGAGATGAAGCGATCGCCCGCAGCGTGTTAGAACGATTAGTTGAAGCTGGTTTGGTAGAAGCGCGTGGCGTCAAAAAAGGACGCACCTACACCCTTAGCCCCTTAGTTTACCGAGAACTGGGACAATCCGCTGATTACGTTCGGCAAGCTGGCTTTGAACCCATTCAGCAAGAGCAAATGGTGCTTCAATATGTAAGGACTCACGGCAGAATTACCAGAAAAGAAGCTGTGGAACTTTGTCGTATCAGCGAAGACCAAGCTAGTCGCCTGCTGCGGAAGTTGACTGATGCCAACCAGTTGAAATTAGAGGGTCAAGGCCGCGCGTCATATTATGTTGTTTTCTCGCTATAAAACACGCGATGCGCCTTTTAAACACGCGCCGCGCCTTTTAAACACGCGCCGCGCCTTTTAAACACGCATCTATAGAGTCTGAAAACTCATGCTCCTCGACTGAGAAATTATGCAGACAGAGCTGCACAAAGATCTCTTTATCGCGGTGAAATCTTTACCCAGTGTTAACTTGTATTATAGTCCCGGTGGGAACTTGGCGACCTTTGACGATCCCTTTCTTCCACCAGCCCGCTCGGCCTGGTCATTCGATTTTAGATTTTGGATTTTGGATTGATTCCAGGGATAAATCCAGGGGCTTGTACCATCAAGAAATTATTGGTCAGAACTTACAAAGCTTTGCGTGAAAGCCCCGCGCGTTTACGCGCCCGGAGTGTCAAGCACAAAACAGTACAGAAGCGATCGGGTACAATACCTTTAATATAGGTACTGTGACCAGGCTAGTACCTATATTAAAAATACTTATATAATAGACCTAAGCGACTCAATGGCTATTACAGTCGTGCTTTTAATCAATGAAATCTTTTGAACAGACCTTTTTAACCCAGCAACCGATTACCCAAAAACTGCTCCAGACGATTCGCTTAATTGGGGAGTACAAAGGCAAGCAGGAATTATACAAGCAACAAGCGCCACAAGTGCTGGAAACTTTGCGGCAAACTGCGATTATTCAAAGTACCGAATCTTCGCTACTTGGGGTAACTCTGGTATGGTAAGGACTGCGCGAGTTCCGCTCAATTGCTAATTTTAGTAATTTAGCTTTTAGTCATTTTATAAAATTAGCTTTATAGCTTTATAGCTTTATAGTCACTTTATACACTAAAATAGTAAAATTAGCTTTTTAGTAATTTAGATATTGACTAATTTCGTTTTTTAGAGGACTCTATATATAGAAAACCCCATCCCATGTCCCTAAAGCCATGATCGCAGTCGCCATCGCGTCCCTGTCCGGGGGGCAGGGCAAGACAACCGCATCTCTATTCCTGAGCCGCCTCCTAGCCAGCCGGGGCTATCCCACACTGGCTATCGACGCCGACCCCCAACACAACCTGACCACCTACCTGGGGCTAGAACTGCAACCCAACCAGCCCACCTTGCTGGAAGTTCTCAAAAAATCCGTACCCATCGAAGACGGCATCTATCCAGTCGAAGGTAGCGACAACTTGTTTCTAATTCCCTCCGACGACGGACTAGACGCCGCCGCCGACTACCTATCCAGCAGCGGTGTCGGCGCTACCCTATTGCTGCGCCGCCTCGAACCAGTTGCCGAAGCCTTCAAATTTTGTATCATTGACGCTCCCCCGCAGCGCTCGCAGATTTGCTTAACCGCAATCGGTGCCGCCGACACCGTAATCGTACCCGCCGAAGCTTCCGTCAAAGGCTACGGTTCCCTAGTGCGGACACTCGACTTGCTCAACTCCATGAGAGATGTAAAAGCAACCAACGCTACCGTACTAGGAGTGCTGCCCTTCCGCGACCGCTGGATTGGCAACACTCAAACCCTAGAAAGCCGCCTAGCCGTAGAAGGAATGAAAGACGAAGTTGAAAACGAATTAATTCTCCCTTCAATCCGAGAATCCGAACAGTACAAAAAAGCCATTAACAAACGCCAAACCCTCAGCGAATTAGGACATCCCGACTTAGAATATCCCTTTGAAATACTGCTCGCCAAAATCGAGTCTCTTTTACAACAAAAAGTACAATGAGTGACAGCATCCTCGACCAAATTCGCTCCAACCGCAAGCGAACAATTGTTCCCAACCGAGAAGATACTTTAATCGCCCCTAAACAGGAGAGCGAACAAATAGCTCAACAGTTAACTCCGGCGAACGCAACTTCGCCTAACGAAGCTTCAAGCGAAATCCTGGCGAACGAAACTTCGGCTAACGAAACTTCAACGAACGCAACTTCAAACGAAACCACTAATCCCAATTCAACATTAGAAGAGTTAAAAGCAGAACTCGCGAAACTTCCGCCAACTCGTCGCCATTCTGCCGTTGTTTTAGATGCAGAAATAGATGCTAACTTGACAAGATTTTGCAAAGAAAAAGGAGTGACCGTAGAAGTATTTTTAGAAGCTGCCTGGCTGCAAGCAGAAGCTTCATCCGAGCTGATGGAAAAAATCTTAGTAGAAGCCAAGTGCCGCTACGATTCCAGAAAACTTGCTGGGAAGTTGAGGCGGCTGATTACAATGCTATCTGGGCGCTGATAGGGAGATGCTACTGCCATTAAACAGTTAACAGTTGATAGTTGATAGTTGATAGTTGATAGTTGATAGTTGTCCACACTGTTAAAAGAACGAGTAGAAAGGCACGCAATCAAAAAGGCCATGAGTGGTTTAATTACTGCGATGAAATAACGGACATTTCTCGCAAGTTATTTAACACGGCGCTGAAGTTTGAGGATTTGTGCGAAGTGAGGATTGTCCCCAAAACGGGATGTTATGTTGTTGAAGTAGTTTACTCTGAACCTGACAACAGCCAATTCTTCTGTAGCTTAAACCCAGAATTAGCGGAGGCTATTGATAAAGGAACTATAAGTTTCATCAGAGTCCTAGATGTCAGTCTTGTCCACCTTTTATAGTGCGTCAGCACTTAACGGGAGAGAACGTGCGCGACCTGAACTGGTCATTTGGAACGGGACACCAAGTCCCCTGGAGATTTTCACCTCCAGCCCTCATAGAAAGGACTCTAGTAGTCTGGCTACTCCCAAAGTAAGTAATGAAATGGGAGGAATGCAAGCCCTAAAAGAAGCCGAAGCTGCTAGGGATTAAGCGGTTAGGAGCAAGAGGGAAAAGGTGGAAAGGATGAACAAGGTCTAAGCTGCTGATTAAACTGCGTTATTCCCGAAACAGCCAAATTATCCCTGACAGGCTGTAACCAAAATGGTAAGTAGGTGGCTCCGTAATTACGTTCTTTACGGAGCGTGAAAACAAAACCCCTACCGCAGGAGAGGCAGCCATCCTAACCAGCCTGAAAACTCCAAACGACACAACAGGGTAAACCCTACAGAGTCTCAGAGATAGGTCGAATCAATGAGTAGGTCTGAGGCAACAAAGACGGAAATCTCTGGAGGGCAGAAGATGAGAGAAAAAGCGAACGCCTCTGGTAATGCGGGGGATAGGGGTTCAAAATTTGCCCCTGACCGAAAGGAAAAGCAGACTTCTCTTAGGTCTTATACGGATGAACCAATGACAGAAGAACCAAACGGAGATAGAAGTTAGATGTCAAGCGCAAGCCTGATAAATGGAGTCAATGGACAACTTACGGACTGGTCACAGGTTAACTGGAAGCAAGCCCGAAAAGTTGTTAGGAACCTACGTCAAAGAATCTTCCGTGCCAGAAAACTTGGGCAGTTTAAGCAACTTCGTAGGTTGCAAAAGCTGTTAATCAAAAGCCACGCCAACCTATTGCTCAGTGTCAGACAAATCACACAAGTCAATGACGGAAAGCATACAGCAGGGGTAGATAAGGAGGTTTTAAATACCCCCAGCCAGCGCGTGAAACTTGTCAACGAGTGGAAAATGCCTCAAGCAAAACCCACACGGAGGGTGTACATACCCAAAGCTAATGGCAAGAAACGTCCTCTCGGAATCCCGACCGTGAGAGATAGAGTCGCACAAGCAATAGTTAAAAACTCACTAGAACCCGAATGGGAAGCAGTGTTTGAAGAACATTCCTATGGATTCAGACCTGGTAGAAGTTGCCACGATGCCATCGACCAGTGCTTCAAAAAGTGGGTACACGGGCATACCTGGGTTCTAGACGCTGATATCAAAGGCTTTTTCGACAACATTGCCCATCAATCCATTCTGTCCATGATAGAAACCTTTCCAAAAAGAGAAACTATCAAAGAATGGTTAAAAGCAGGGTTTACCGATAGTGGTGTCCATAACCCTACCGAGACAGGCACTCCTCAAGGTGGTGTGATAAGTCCGTTATTAGCCAATATCGGATTGCACGGGTTAGAACAATTCATTAAGCAATTCAACCCAAAGCTAGGCATCATCAGATATGCAGATGATTTCATCGTCACTGCAAAGGATAAACAATCCTTGGAACAAGTGCTTACCCCGATCAAGCAATGGTTATCCTCAAGAGGTCTAGAAATCAGCATTGAGAAGACATCATTGGTTCATATTGATGACGGATTTAACTTCTTGGGGTTCAATCTACGCCAATACAAAGGCAAATTATTAATAAAACCCCAGAAAGAAAAGGTACTAGCTTTCTGTAAAAAGGTAAAGGCAACTTTATCTAATATGAAAGCTCATACTCAAGAAGACGTTATCAAGGAGTTGAATCCGCTTCTCAGGGGTTTTGCTAACTACTACAGAGGAGCGGTTAGCAAAGAAACCTTCTCATACATAGAAAACCGTGTATGGCACTACCTCTGGTGTTGGGCTTCGCGTCGGCATCCCAACAAATCAGCAAAATGGGTTCAGAAGCGTTATTACGCAAGCTACCGAGGGAGAAATGGGACTTTCATGTGCAAAGGGACTGGTAGAAAGGGTAAGGAGAAATCCTATATCTTTTATAACATCAGTAGCACACCCATAGTCAGGCATATCAAAGTCAAAGGAAATTCCAGCCCTGATGACCCCTCACTCCGAGAATACTGGCAAAAACGAGCCACTGACTACGGGAAGAAATATTGGGCAAAAGGCAGTAAATATGAAGCCATAGCCAAACTCCAAAATTGGAGATGTCCTGTATGTGGTGACAGCCTCTTTAACGGAGAATCAATAGAAACCCATCACATAATACCTGTGGCTGAAGGTGGAACTGACGACTCAGAAAACCTAAAGCACTTACACAAAGCGTGCCATAAACAGGTACACAGTAAGACCAAGTTCACTGGCTTGAAATAAGGCTTGAGCCGTGTGATTGGCAACAGTCATGCACGGTTCTTAGGGGAGGGAAGAGGGGCGACTCTCAACCCTTACCCGCTCACAAAGCGCTAAAATTCCAAATGCTGCACGGCCCGCCGCTTAGTTTCCTCCCCGCGCCTGTCATATTTTGCCGTAGTTACCGGAGAAGCATGACCCGCCAACTTTTGCACCGTCACAATATCCACCCCAGCATCGAGGAGGTCCGAGCAAAACGTGCGCCGGAAATCGTGGGGACTAAAAGACTCCACCCCAGCGAGAAACGCCCGCCGCTGCACAATCTTCAACACACCATCCTCCGTCATCCGCCGCCGCTGAATTTCTCCTCCCTTCCGAATCGGGTACAACAGAGGCCCAGTCGCCTCTCCCCTCAACTCCAGCCACTCGGACACTAAAACGCAAGCAGACTCCGGGAGATAAACCGTCCTGTCTTTCTTGCCCTTACCCTCCCGGACGAACAGCGCTCCCGTGGATAGGTTGAAATCTCGCCTCAACAGATTAACCGCTTCAGAGCGACGGATGCCACCCCCACGCAAGATAGCAATCAGCGCCTTATCCCTAACATCAATAGGAGTCTTACCAGAGCAACTTTGCATCAATGCAGCAATCTCACAGAGCGTTAGCGCCCGCCCCCTAACTTTTCCCGATTGCTTGATACTCCTGACATCCACCGCTTTACTGTAATCTATTGGGTCGATTAAATCCAACCGCAGAGCTTCCTTTAACACCCGCCGTAGGGCGCACAGCATTTGGTTCACCGTCGCGGGGGCGTACTTTTTCTCAAGGACCGAGCGCAGAGCCGCCGTATGTTTGTAGCGCAATGCCGCCCAATTCAATGTCATTGCGTCGCACTCCCCACCTGTCAGCATCCGGGCCATGATATTGAGCCCTTCTCTCATGGTTGCCTTTGACCGCTCGCTACCCAAACTGTCGATGTACACGGAGGCCGGGTGCTGAGTCAGGGGTACCGGACAGGGCAGATTCAAGGTTTCGGGCTGTTGCTCTCCAAGTAAGTTGAGCATTTACTCTTTCAAAGTGCTATTATAAATACTAAATTTTACGCCTTTAACGGCGCAAAATATCGATCAATTTGGCTCCTCTCTCGGAGAGCCCTCACCGTCTGGGAACGGACTCGTGTGTTTGCGAGGTGGCCACGACCGGTTAGTCGTAAGGAAGGCTAAAGGATCGACGTCTAGAGAGTCAGCGAAGCATCAACTAGCTTGTTTTCATAAGCGTGTAACAGACTTGCGTCAAGATTACTTGCACAAATTAGACAATATATGGGGCTGGACTTTATATGATTAGGTGCGCTCGCACCTAATCCCTTCAACTTATCGCCCCTAAAAGAGGTATAACCCGATGATTTATTTGCCAATTACAATCGCCCAGATAAAAGAGCGTTCGCCCTTGCAAAAAAAAGAGCGAACGATCGCCTTTCCATGCAATCTATGTTATGTTCGAGAGTAAATATAAAAGAGTTCGCGCTTTGATTATTTACCCTTGACAAACTTAATTATCCCCAAAAAATATGCACAATGCCAACTGAAGACGAGCGGTCAACATCGCCTAATGAACCCACAAAACCCGCTCAGAAAAACGATCCGTTTGCTTTCTCTTCAGAGTTAAGGTTAAATATAACAGAAGGAGTCGAGTTCATTACCGAGCGACTTATCTTAGGACAAAATATAACCCTCGATTTATTTGGCGGTAAAACATCTCAGATTCCCGAAGCGATTAACGTTGACTTGATAGCTGAGTCAGGAATTAAAACATCAATTGCTGAACTGTTACCAAAACTACCTAGACAGAGTATAGACCAAATTATCGCCAGTAACCCCCAGGCATATTTCCTTGAATATGCAGCACCCGTACTAAAACTAGGAGGTCGTATTTATATCAATGCCACGAAAAGAAATCCTTTCGGCAAACTCCCAAATGCCGAAACCCTAGAGCAACTCGGATTAATAGTTGTGCAAGAAAACGCGCCACTAGACACCAGATTTACCAATCAAAAATTTTCCAGGGAAACTCCCAGAAATGATGGCACTTTAGAAATTCCGTTATCCAGCTTAAAAACTACTATTTTGGAAAAAATCAAATGACTATAATTAGCAATCATTTTGACCTACTCTATTTTACAAATTGTAACTTCGATCCACCTTTAATTCGCGATTCAAAAATCATCATTCCCACCCGTCAACTAGGCTTACTACCAAGTCATCCACTTAATCCCCAAAATGAAATAATTTTCCTGTCAAAATCTTACCTGATTTTCGATGGAGTGAAAACATCGGTACGACAGTTAACCGGATATGTAGAAGAAAATCCTGGAACTAATCATTTCAAACCTCTCGAAGAAAACTCTAGAACAGTCATTGATGATGATTTTCCCGATCTTGGTAAAACTGTAAGTTTATTTGGACTAGAAGGTGCTTTTGAAGATCCGTTAGAATGGGTTGATTGGGAAATTGAAAGTACATCATTTTATCTTATGGAACATCCATCAGATGACTGGGAATTTACAGAGTTGTGGATAGATACAACTAATTTTCCTCTAAAAGTTATGCTATTGGTTAGAGACAAGCAGGGAATTAGCTGTGTTTACGATCCATCTCAAAATTATCAACTAATATTTTTAACTTTCACTTATGAAGAGGCGAAGTTATGGCTAGAAAAACAATATAAACTTGTGCCACAGCGTTTTTCCAAAGAGGTATGTGTATAATAGACATCTCCTAAAAAGATTCTGGAAGCCTTCCCCTATCTGGATCAAAACCTAATTTTGGGAGATATCTATTGGTCATAATAACTGAATAATATACTTCCAAGACCTGCACAAAAGGCGCTCATGTTTATAGAAAACTTGGTGGTTCTCAGAACTTTAAATGCCCTGAATGTGGTTATGAAATACCACGATATTTTAAGGGAGCTTTTGGAATTTTTCTCAAGGCAATGTGGGATACTACCTTTACCAACTCAATTGGTGATGTTGTACTAGACATTCAGGATATCCATAATGTCGGAAGATGTCTCGGTTAAAAGTATCAGGTGACTCAGTTGACAGTAAGTTACAACGGGAGCATCCCGATTTTGTAAATTTCCCACTAAATGATATAATTTTACATTTTTTAAACCAACGGCTTCCCCAAAAACTGCTATGGAAGCAACTACTAATTTTTTCTATGATTTAAGCGCTGTCTTCAGCAAAAACCACGTACAATAAAGTAAATTGTTCTGGAGCCTTATGATGAATCCTGAAGAGCGCGAACGGTTAAAAGCCTGTCATGATGAAATCGCCCAAATTTTATACCGAAACAGCCCCCCGGAATCTTTAGAGGACTTAGAGAGCATTGAACAGCACCTTAGACAACAATGGTTAGAGGTCATGGGACCCGATATTGCTTTTTTTTTATCAAAGCAGCAACCGGGACAGAAAAAGGACGAGAAAGGACCATAAATAGCTGTATCGGACCACTAAAAATTACCGAAGACCAAGCGAAAAAATTAAAGGTGAAAAAATCGACAAGGCTCTCTCCATTATTGGAAAAAGGCTCTTTGAGAATGGCGGCGGTTTTGTCTTTTGAAAAAGCGGCAATTGAAGTGGGAGTTCAGACGGGTATTAAGATAGGTCATTCAGCTTTACACAGGTTAGTAACCCAGAAAGAGTGGAGCGAACCAATCGCAGAATTATCAATAAAAGAAACTAGCGTTGATGGAGGTAAAGTTCGTGTTAGAGGTCAACAGGGAGAAGGGTCTCAATGGCTTGATTATAAAGCCGTCAGGCTTCATTCCAGTTTTTATGCTGCATATTTTCAAGTTGTAGTTTAGACTAACCAAAGATGAGAACGGTGGCAAAAGAAGAACTAGAGCCACCGCGCCAGGAGAGAATGAGGG
>NZ_JAUBTK010000125.1:0-14512 GCF_036702455.1 Microcoleus sp. D2_18a_D3 | reverse complement strand
AAATTACTCAATTTCATACTCTGACTCTAATACACCTCAGTTCCACTTTAAAATATGTTGGTAATGACAAGCCTTAATAAGGTGGGTCAGGGGGGTGCAGTTTTGATTGATTTTGGCTTAGCCAGACAGGTGACGGCACCGGGGAAGTTGAGGACAAATAGCAATTCCGGGACAGAGTGTTACGCACCCATCGAACTATTAGAAAAACGAGCCGAAATTGGTGCATATACTGATGTTTATTCTTTGGCGGCGACGCTGTATGTGATGCTGTCGGGTGAGTTGCCATTCCCGTCGCAATTCAGGAAGCAAAATATCCTTTTAATTCCGCCGAAACAGCATAACAATAAAATTAGTGGCAGGGTGAATGCAGCGATTATTAAGGGGATGGAGTTGGAACCGCAAAATCGCCCTCAGTCGGTGCAGGAATGGTTGGCGTTAGTGATGCCTAAAAAGATTACTAATTTAGTGATACCTAAACAGGGTACTAATGAGGTACAATTGCTTTCTGCGGTGGGGATGGATTATAGAAAATTGCGTGATTTATTAGCAGCAGGAGAGTGGAAAGAAGCCGATTCGGAAACGGTGGGAGTGATGCGGAAGGTGGGGGGAAAGGAGGAAACATTTTTGGATAGCTCATCAATAGATAATTTTCCTTGTAAAGACTTGCGAACGATTGACCAACTTTGGGTAAAATACAGTAGTGGGCGCTTTGGCTTTTCGGTGCAGAAGCGCATCTATCAACGTCTGGGGGTAACCCACAAATATAATGAAAAAATTTGTGAAGTTTTTGGTGATCGCGTAGGTTGGAGAAAAAACAAAAAATGGGTGTACTTGGGCGACCTCACTTTTTCAGAGAAAGCACCAGAAGGGCACCTCCCTTTGGGTGTATTTGGGTGTTTTGCGTTTGCGTTTGGGCGGGGGGGCGGAGATGGGCGCTTTAGTTCTCTTCTCTCGCGTCGAGACTTGTAGACTTTAAAATCTAAGCGTTTCAGGATTTCATAAAGATTTATAACAAAGCCCAAAACCACGATCGCCATGCCCTGTCTACGTTTCCGATACCTGGCACTGCGAGTCATCGAAAAGTGGCCATCTTTCCTTAGTTTTTTGTAGTATCTGCCCCGCTATTTGCGGGTTATAACAATTAGCAAAAACAAACTTTTCAACCACCGCTAAAATTTCTGGATTTTCCGCAAATTCAAGAAACCGGGTTTCTGCGATAATTTACGCATCATCACCCAGATTCAGGAAGAAACCCGGTTTCTACCTCCCCACCAACAGCCTCCAAACCCCATAAACTCGCAAACTTTACGTGGCTATTAGTAGCATACCCTATAAAACTTTCTTCACTCAAGATGCGATTCAATTAATTGTAAATAGACATCAACTTCCCCTAATTGTCGTCAATACAGAAGTAGAGGAAATAGTATAATGGATAAACTAACCGAGTATCCCAAATTAATCGAGCGCATTTTAACCGAATATATAGAATTGGGCCGCCGTCCTCAACCAGAGATCGAAACCTTCTTAATTAGCGATGCACAAAACGGTCATTATATGTGGATGAATCTCGGCTGACCAACGGGAGAATGAATTACCCCGATGACTGTCTACGTTCGGATTCGGGATGGCAAATTCTGGATTGAGGAAGACTGAACAGAAGATGGAATTGCAACAGATTTAGTGCGTGCATGGGTTCCCAAGGAAGATATTGTAGGAGCATTTCACGAGTCCAGAATGCGGCAGTACACGGATTTTGCAGTAGCTTCCTAGCGCTTCGAGAAATTGTTATGAAAAAGCCAACTCAATTGACTCGGCGGTTGAAACCGCGTCTACACAAACGAAGTCCGCCTCCGCAGACTAAGAGGTAACATGAAATGAAAGAATGGAAGCAAAGCCAAAGAATAGTTACAGAATTTACCTATTGCGTCCAAAGAAACCGGGTTTTTCCGCTCATCTGTCGGCTAGAACAAAGTATTGTCGTAAAAAACCCGGTTTCTGAACCCCCATGCGTCCAGGAATATCGCTGCTATAATAGATCAACCTGAGCGTTAATATCGCAAATGTATGACAGCAAAAATACACATCAGCAAGTTAGGTAATTCCTTGGCTTTGCCAATACCCGACTACATTGTAGCATTTCTAAACCTGAAAGCCGATGCTTCAGTAACTTGTACTATAAAAAATGGGAAAGTGGTCATTGAACCCGTAAACAATAAAATATCAAAATATACCCTAGATGAATTATTTGCAGCCGAAATAGAATCTCGCGAAGAAGTCTCTTGGGGAAAACCAGAAGGAGAAGAAGTTTGGTAAACTATTTTCTGCGGTGATTAAAAATATTTTGAAAGGTTCGATAAAATACTACGACTGATTAGGGAAAAGGTTAGCAATCAGCATTACGTCATGACACTCCACGCTGAGGAAGAGATGGAAGATGACGATTTTACAATTTATGACATTGAACAAGGCATCCTCACAGGTGAAATACTAGAATGTCAAAAAGATAGAGTGACAGCCGAATCAAAATACCGGATTAGAGGAGAAACTACCGATGGAGGAGAAGTCGAATTAATTGTCAAACTGAGTCCGACTGGAAAAGTTGTTATCATTACAGTATACGTGCCTTAAGCAAGGAGACTTAGTAAATGGTATGCGATATTTGCGGAACAGAAGGTGTGCGAATTCGCCGAATTCCCAGAACCTATGGCAAAGGCAAAGATTTGCTAGTTATAGAAAACATTCCGGTAATAAGCTGTCCTCACTGTGGCAGTAGTTACCTAACAGCCGCAACATTGCATGAAATCGACAGAATTAAACGCCAGCGTAAAAGTGTAGCGGTAGAACGTTCTGTAGAAGTCGCTAGTTTTGCTTAGCCAATGATTACATTTACAATCATATATTGAAATGACTTCAAAAGTTACCCTCACCATCACTTCCGGGAATCTCAAAGGCCGAGAATTTACCTTTGACACCCGCACAACTTGCATTATTGGGCGCGCCAAAGATTGCTATCCCAAAATTCCCGACGACGAAAAACACCGCACGATTTCCCGCTATCACTGCTTGCTGGATATCAATCCTCCCGATATCCGAGTGCGCGATTTCGGTAGCAAAAATGGCACTTTTGTTAATGGCAAAAAAATCGGTCAGCGAGAACCAAATCAAACTCCCGAAGAAGCTGCTCAAATTCAATTCCCAGAATACGACTTGCAAGGGGGAGATGAATTGACACTCAGCCATACTTCTTTTCGAGTTGGCGTTGCCCTTGACCCGGAAATTGTCAAAACTCTCCAACACCAAACACCCCCTGTCATTCCCTCAAATCAAGCAAATCTGTGGGAAATGCTGCAAGCTTTTCTGTTGAAAGCAGTGGCGAATGAAAGCCATATCGGAGTTCTCGGCGATTACGTTTTGCTAAAGGAGTTGGGTAGGGGCGGTTTTAGTTTAGTTTATTTGGCGCGACACAAGCGGACTAACGAACAAGTTGCGCTGAAAGTGATGCTGCCAAAAGTAGCGGCAAATCAGCGGGCTGTTAATTGGTTTTTGCGGGAAGTTGAAAATATGAAAGTTTTAAAACATCCCAATGTGGTAGGATTAAAAGAGTTTGGTTATGCTGATAAAACTTTCTTTTTCACGATGGAATACTGCGACGGCGGCAGTGTTGTGGATTTGATGGAAAAACGCGGTTTCAGCACTTTGCCGATTGGTGAGGCTGTGGCTATTATTTTGCAAGTTTTAGATGGTTTAACTTATACGCACAATGCAGAAATTCCCAATGTCAGATTGGCTGATGGTAGTTTTGCAAAAGGACGGGGTTTGATTCACCGGGATTTGAAACCGGGGAATATTTTTTTGGCGAATGTGGGTGGGAAACAAGTTGCCAAAATTGGGGATTATGGGTTAGCAAAGGCTTTCGATCAAGCGGGTTTAAGCGGCCAAACGATGACTGGTAATGTTGTGGGTACGCCGTATTTTATGCCGCGACAGCAGGTAGTAAATTATAAGTACACGCAACCGGATGTTGATGTTTGGGCGGCGGCGGCTTGTTTGTATGTGATGATAACGGGATATTCCCCGCGAAATTTGGAGGATCAAGACCCGTTTTTGGCGGTTTTACAAAATGATGCGGTTCCTGTGCGCGATCGCACTTCTGCGATTCCTCAACCGCTAGCCACCGTTATCGATCGCGCTTTAATTGACAATCCAGAAATCTATTATAAAAGTGCAGCGGAATTTAAACAAGCCCTATTAAATAGTATATCGTAAATTATGGTTCGACTACCAATAGTTTTTCAGAAACCCGGTTTCTTCAAGAAACCGGGTTTCTTGGTATTCTCAATCTGCCATCACAGACAACACATACTCTCCTTGATTTACTGACTGATTGGTCGAAACATCAAAAATGAAAACATCCGACTCAGCACCAACATCAACCAAACTCGGAAATTCCCAGTTCTTATTAAAGCTGAGAATTTGATAAAGCCGATCGCCCTTTTTGACCAAACTCCCCAATTGCACTCGATTTTGAATCATGCCGCCCGCCGGTGCATAGTATTTTATCACCGAATTCTTGGCGGTAAAAATAACTTGATGCGCCGCAGTTTCCGGGAGAGGAAATCCATCTATTTTCAATAAACCCTTACTTGCTAAGTAATTTTTGATGCCCCGCAAGCCATTCGCCACCGAATCGGAGTTCATTTCCATCCCCGAACCTAATTCTAAAGTCCAAGCTTCCACATCAAATTGGATCGCACTTCCCAACTCTGCCAAAATCTTCTCCAAAGCCAGCCAAGGCTTGAGAAACGCCTCGTCAAAAGCATCGCCGTCGTACTCGTCCATCAAAATTGCCCGATCGAGCAAAAAAGCTTCCGCACTCTCCTCGCGGGAATTAAAACAGTAAAGGTAATCTAAACTTTGATTTGTAGAACTGTGCAAGTCCAGCACATAGTCAGCATCCAAACACAAAGATTGTAGCTGATATCGGTAAAATTCGCTGTAGGGGCGGCAACTAGGAGCGTTAATTTTTTCCAACTCTTTCGCAAAACTCAAAGCAATCGCTTTTCTGTAATTAACTTTGACAGTATCGGCATCGAGATGGATGTGAGAATTAGCAAAACCCAGAATATCTTCCCCCTGTTTTTCAAAATCCCAGAAAATCCGGTTCCAATTTACCCCATCATAAAGATTGTAGCGACCAGGAGAAAAATGGTGCGATCGCTGGCTGACACCCACAGGATTGCAAACCGGAACTAGCCAAATTTCCCCGCTTAACTGGCTGCTGTCCAAAGACATTAAAAACTCAATTAATTGGTAAATCACAGCATTACCGCTAATCTCAGCGCCGTGGAGGTTAGATTGGAGATAAGCTTTTTTGCCGGGAATCGCACCTTGGAACTGATAGACTTGCAGTGAAAGCCGATCGCCCGAAGCAAGCTGCACCACAGGAATAGTCGAAATAACTGGAATCATAAAGAAGGAAGTTCGGCAACGGATTATGTAACGGATGTAACGGATGTAACGGATGTCAGGAACAAGGAAGAGGGAAGAAGGAAGAATGAAGAGAGAAGAGGGAAGAAGGCAAAATTTTTTCTTTCTTCTGCCAACTGCCAACTGCCAACTGCCAACTGCCAACTGCCAACAGACTTATTCCTTAATAGCCGATTTGCTGACGAAGGTCTAAAATCAATACAGTCCTGTGCGATTCGTTTAGTCTAAATGAGTAAAAATACTCAGGGACGGCTAGTATGGCTATCAAGCCATAACAACTAAATACACATCTGGGTGCAGGTTATCCTTAGTCCCAGTCCGCAAGTGCAGCGGTAAAAGCATATCCCCTATCCTATTAAGTAGCAACTAATAGGGTAAAGCGGGGATAAAAAGCAGACTACTGGTAGCCGAAACTGGTAACTGTCGAGCAAAAGTTCATGTGTAGCGAAAGCAAAGATGTGTCCGAACCACCGTTAATTGAGATGGTCTAACGGCTGAATCAAGGGTAAACCCGTTGAAAAACACGGTAAAAACTGATTAAGACCAAGCCAAAAGGCAAGGATAGGGCATAGGCGATTAGAACTTCGACCTATAAGCACCGCCCATAAACCCGGTGGAGAGCATCACACTAAAAACTAAACCAATGTGTATTTGGAACGAAGTAACTCTCGTATATCTCTGGAATCAGTTCGATTACCAGTAAGTAGCTAACGAATGATATGCGAGAGAGGGATTGTATCAGAAGCCAATGCCCGGTTGTAATGACAGGGATATGCAGACGGATACACGGTAACTTCAAGGATAGGAACCTAGTAGCAATGAATAAGTCTAAAACGCGGGACAACCCGACGGTGGAATGGAATCAAATCAATTGGCGAAGAGCCGAAAGATTGACATTCAAGTTGCAAAAACGTATCTATCGAGCAAGTGAGCGTGGTGATGCTAAAGCAGTTCGGAAGCTTCAAAAGACCTTGATTAATTCATGGTCTAATAAGGTTCTAGCGGTACGACGGGTCACGCAAGATAATACTGGCAAACGTACAGCAGGTGTAGATGGTATTAAACTATTATCTCCGAAGCAGCGAGCCAAGCTAGTAAGTCAACTCAAGGCAACTGGAAAA
This sequence comes from Microcoleus sp. D2_18a_D3, assembly GCF_036702455.1. Taxonomy (NCBI): domain Bacteria; kingdom Bacillati; phylum Cyanobacteriota; class Cyanophyceae; order Oscillatoriales; family Microcoleaceae; genus Microcoleus; species Microcoleus sp. D2_18a_D3. The sequence goes on along the minus strand of NZ_JAUBTK010000125.1, from coordinate 7,904 downwards.
TCACAACCGACACGTCGGGTAATGATACCAAAACCAGGAACCAATGAGTCAAGACCATTAGGCATACCCACAATGTACGACCGCGCCTTACAAGCAGTTGTAAAATCAGCTCTTGAGCCAGAATGGGAAGCTCGTTTTGAGCCAAACTCGTATGGTTTTAGACCAGGTAGGTCATGTCACGATGCGATAGGAGCCATATTTGTCAATATCAATAACAAAGCCAAATACGTGCTAGATGCTGATATTGCCAAATGCTTTGACCGCATTAATCACAAAGCATTACTTGACAAAATCAATACTTATCCGCGACTGAGAAAACAAATTAAGTCGTGGCTTAAAAGTGGGGTATTAGACCAAGGTGAAATTTTCCCGACCACAGAAGGTACGCCACAGGGAGGGGTCATTTCCCCACTACTGGCTAACATTGCCTTACACGGAATGGAAGAACGGGTTAAGCAATTCGTAGGAAAATCTATTAACCAACGAAAGGAAATTAGTTTAATCCGATACGCCGATGATTTTGTGATTATGCACAAAGACATCGATGTAATAATAGCCTGTCAAAAGATAATTGCAGACTGGTTAAGTGATTTAGGCTTAAAATTGAAGCCAAGTAAAACAAAATTAACTCACACCCTCAATAAATACAATGGAAATGTTGGGTTTGAGTTTTTAGGATTCCACGTACAACAACATAAAGTAGGCAACTATCGAAGTGCCAAAAGTACACATGGAATTCCACTTGGCTTTAAAACATTAATTACTCCGTCCAAACATAAGGTCAAAGCTCACTTGTTGAAAATTGAAGAAGTAATAGATACCCATAAAGCCTCCCCTCAAGCTGCTTTAATTAGTCGGCTAAACCCAATAATTAGGGGATGGTCAAACTATTACTCTACAGTAGTAAGTAAAGAAACCTTTAACAAGGTCGATAGTCTTACCTACGACAAACTACGAGCTTGGGCTAGGAAACGGGGACAAGGCAGCATCAACAAAGAAAAATACTGGCGAACAGTAGGCGACAGAAATTGGTGTTTCAGCACAGAAGAAGGTTTAGAATTAACCCAACACCAAGCAACGCCCATAATAAGGCACGTCAAGGTAAAGGGCAATTCAACGCCTTACGATGGTGACTGGATTTACTGGAGCAAAAGACGTGGAGAATACCCTGAAACACCAACAAGAGTGGCAACACTCCTGAAGACACAAAAAGGTAAATGTACCCACTGCGGTCTGTACTTTACACCTACAGACACTGTAGAAGTTGACCATATCCTACCCCGCTCCCTAGGCGGTAAGGATGAGTATAAAAACCTCCAACTTCTGCACAAGCATTGTCACGACACAAAAACGGAAAATGGCGGTTCCCTTAATAAGGACTATCATAGCAATCCGTTCTGAGTTGTATCCTTAACAAAGGATGAAGATACTGAGGAGCGGAATGAAGCGAAAGTTTCACGTTCCGTTCTGAAAGAGAGGTAGGGGTAGAAATGCCCCTATCGACTCTACCCTGCTGACTTGCTTTCAGCAAGATTTAAGCATACTTACCCTGAAACCTTATAATAATCCTTGTGCCAGACACTGCCCAGAACCGCCCAGAGCTGGATCTGAAGACCATATTTCCCTTCGAGCTAGATAACTTTCAGAGAGAGGCGATCGCCGCCCTCGATGCAGGTAAATCCGTTGTCGTGTGTGCTCCCACAGGCTCTGGGAAAACGTTAATCGGGGAATACGCCATCCATCAAGCACTCTCCAGGGGGCGGCGCGTCTTCTACACCACTCCCCTCAAAGCACTCTCTAACCAAAAGCTGCGCGACTTCCGCAGTCAATTTGGAGACGACAACGTAGGTTTGCTAACGGGCGACATCTCCGTCAATCGAGATGCGCCGATTTTGGTGATGACTACCGAAATATTTCGGAATATGCTCTACGGTACGCCGATCGGAGAAGTCGGCACTTCCCTCACCGGAGTCGAAACCGTGGTGCTCGACGAGTGTCACTACATGAACGATCGCCAGCGCGGTACCGTCTGGGAAGAATCCATCATCTACTGTTCCAGCGAAATTCAACTGCTGGCCCTCTCAGCAACCGTTGCCAATAGCGAGCAACTCACAGACTGGATTAACAAAGTCCACGGGCCCACAGAGCTCGTCTACTCAGACTTTCGGCCAGTACCGCTGCAGTTCCACTTCGCCAACCAAAAAGGGATATTTCCCCTGCTAGACGAGACCGGCAAAAGAGCTAATGTCCGGTTAGTCCCCAAAAAAAAGCAGCAAAAAGTAGAAAGAGGCAGCATCCCCACTCCGAGTTTGACCGATGTTTTGGCCAGGTTGGACGATCGAGATATGCTACCAGCAATTTACTTCATCTTCAGCCGTCGCGGGTGCGACCAAGCAGTCGCAGAAGTCGGCAATTTCTCCCTAGTTAACGAAGCCGAAACAGCCGAACTCAAACGCATCATTGACGATTTTTTACAGCGAAACCCAGAAGCAGAACGCTTCGGTCAAAAAGAAGCACTTTTAAAAGGCATCGCCGCCCACCACGCAGGCATTTTGCCCGCTTGGAAAGGTTTAGTAGAAGAACTCTTTGGCAGAGGTTTGATTAAAGTCGTATTTGCCACCGAAACCCTAGCAGCCGGGATTAATATGCCCGCCCGCACCACAGTCATTTCCACCCTGTCCAAGCGCACCGACAAGGGACACCGACTGCTAAACGCTTCAGAATTCCTGCAAATGGCCGGTCGGGCGGGTCGGCGGGGCATGGACAAGCTGGGGCACGTCGTCGCAGTTCAGACGCGCTTTGAAGGCGCAAAAGAAGCCTCTTATTTGGCAACAGCCAAAGCCGACCCCCTCGCCAGTCAGTTTACTCCCAGCTACGGCATGGTGCTGAATTTGCTGCAAACACACACTCTTGACGAAGCTCAAGAGTTGGTAGAGCGGAGTTTCGGTCAATACCTGTCTACCTTGTACTTGCAGCCGCAGCAAGAAGAATTAGACCGATTGCAAACAGAATTGGCGGTGCTTGAACAGTCCCTGGCGGCCGGAGGAAATGTCTCCACCCTGGAAAAAGAGCTCGCCCATTACGAAAAATTGCAGGCAAGACTCAAAGAAGACAAACGTTTGCTCAAAATTCTCTTGCAGCAAGCTGAAGAAGCCAGATTTAAGGAGATGTCCGTAGCTGTGGCTTTTGCAGTGCTCGGCACGGTTCTGAGTCTCAAAGGCAAGCACGTTCCTACAGCAAAACGATCGCACACAAATCCTGTACCTGCCGTATTGGTTGCCAAAATCGCAGGTTCCGGCCAAGCACCAAATTTGGTGTGCTTGGGCAAAGATAACCGCTGGTATGTCGTCGCCATTAGCGATGTCGCTAGCCTGCACGCCGAATTACCCCGCTTGAGCGTTGCAGATACCTTGAACCCGCCGCCGGAAATGGCTCTGAGACTCGGCCAGTGCCGCTTGGGAACTGAAGAAACTGCTTCAATTGCTGGATCGATCCCACAATTGCCGACACCGGAACCGAGCCCAGAGGCGATCGAGCAACAGCAGAAAATCGCAGCCGTAGAAGCTAAGCTAGAAATTCACCCGGTTCTAGAATGGGGCAATCCCGGTACTTTGCTCAAACGCCAGCGCCGCCGGGAAGAATTGAAAAAAGAAATCCGCAAAAGCGAAGAAGACTTAGAAAAGCAGAGAGCTCGCTACTGGGAGGAATTTCTCAACTTAATCGACATCCTGCTGAATTTCGGCTGCTTGGAAAGAGTAGTTTCGCCAAATGTAAAGCGAGATGACTCCTCCGGCAGGTTGGTACCCACAATCTTGGGCCAAGCTTGCGCCGCCATTCGCGGCGATAACGAACTGTGGCTGGGTTTGTCCCTGATGTCTGCGGAGTTTGACGAACTCGACCCCCACCACCTCGCTGCTGCTTGCGCGGCCTTAGTTACAGAAGTTTCTCGGCCCGACAGTTGGACTCACTACTCGCTGTCGCCAGAAGTTTTGGCACCTTTGGACAATCTGCAAAAAGGCTTGCGCCGCCGATTGTTTCAAGTGCAGCGCAAGCACGATTCTGCAATCCCGATTTGGCTGGAACGGGATTTAGTGACTTTGGTTGAGCAGTGGGCTCTGGGTGTTGAATGGCTGGAACTGATTAGCCATACGAGTTTGGATGAAGGGGATGTGGTGCGGATTTTGCGCCGGACTTTGGATTTCTTGTCTCAGATTCCTCATGTTCCTCATGTTTCGGATGCTTTGCGGAGGAATGCTTGTCGGGCGATGCAGTTAATCGATCGATTCCCGGTGAATGAAGCTGCAACTTAGAAAAGTGTTGACGGTTGACTGTTGACTGTTGACAGTTGGCTGTTGACAGTTGGCTGTAAGCTGTGTGGCATCTAAATTGTATTTGGGGTTTTTCAACCCAAATGCACCCAGGTTTTAATCTAAAATCGTTTCCGGTTGCATCGGTATTGTTCAAATGCCCAAACAGTCAAAAGTCAACAGTCATGAGGAATAGATCCAGATTTAAATCCAAAATCCAAAATCCAAAATCCAAAATCTAAAATCCAAAATCTAAAATCGATCGATCGCACTTTTTCCTGATTCAGGTTGCAGGGCAGGATAGAAAATTGTATGGTGCGGATCGATCGCTCTTAATTGTTATTAAATTTTTCTTTAGCGGTGTGGTGAGTAATTCTCATATTTATGCAACAAATCAAAAAGCCTCATCAAATGCCTGATGCCTGCTCCCAGGCTCAAAGAATTCGCTTTTTTACTTTCTTGCAAAGAGTCTTAATTGGAACTCTAGCGAGTACATTACTCAATCTCTTCATCCTATTTCCCTCTCCGAGTTTCGCAGAAGTAGTTCTGGGCGTTGTTCGCAGTTCCGAGAATTCTCCCGACTGGGTAAAGATTACCACGCGCCTCTGGGAAAGTGGCATTGCTTACAAACCAATCAATCTCGAAGAAATCAAAAGTACGGCGGATTTAACAGGCGTTAACGTGCTGTTTTTGCCCAACATTGAAACTTTGAGTCCGGCGCAAATTAAAGTTTTAGAAGCTTGGGCATCCCAGGGCGGCCGCTTGATTGCTTCGGGCCCCGTCGGCCGCAGTTCCCCGGCTTTGGTGCGCCAATCTTTGCGATCGCTCCTTGGGGCCTATTGGGCTTTTCCGTTAACCCAACCGGCGACGCCGCAACCGCGCAGCCGCTGTCGGGATCTCGCTTGCAAAACTTCTAGCAGTTGGATGCCCCCAGAACAAAAAAATGCCTCAGTCCAAGGCGGTGTCTTGATTCCGGCTGATGCAAACAGTCAAACTATTGCTACTTGGAAAGATAGTTCCGGTTCCTCCGCAGCCATCGCCACGGATCGCGCTACCTATCTCGGCTGGCGCTGGGGTAGCGACGGTTCGGCCAATGTAGATAAGGCTTGGCTGCAAGCCTCGATCGCCCGCTGGGGAGGCACAATCGCTTCGCAGCCTGTAGCGCCGCCCACTGCTGCCGGGACCCCACTGCCAACTCCCCCCTCCAGAGTCACTAGAAACAGCCCTAGTTTGCCGCGTACTACCCCGCTGAGCCGACTTTCTCCCTCTGGCTCGGTTCCCGATCCAGTACCTGCAACTTTTACAGACCCTTCCGATCAGGCGGCGCCGGCGGGTTTGGACGTGCAGCCCAATTCCAATAAGCCGATCGTCAGCATTGAAGCGTACTTGATGCGCCAAGAACTCACTAACCTCCTCGGCAGGTTTGAAAGCGCCCTGACAGCATCTAATTCAGCCAATACCGCCATCAATCTCAATGCTGCTACCTCCCCTCAACTGGTGGCTGCAGAACAGGGCGGAGGCGGCCCGGCAACCAGCCGCCCCCCTGTTCTGCAAGCGATCAGGGGACGGGCGATCGCCCAAGCGCGGCAGGTTTTGCAAACTTTCGACCAACTCCTGCAAGAGCAAAACTACGCGGAGGCTAGAAAGCAGTGGGTGGAAGCGCGGCAGTTGCTGTGGGAAAATTACCCGAAGGAAGGACAGCGGGTTGGGGCGGAAATTCGGGCGGTTTGGCTCGATCGCGGGACGATCGTCGCAGCGCGATCTGAACAGGGTTTGGCGGCAGTGTTCGATCGGCTCGCCGCCGCCGGTATCAATACCGTTTTCTTTGAAACTTTGAATGCCGGATATCCCATTTATCCCAGTCAAGTTGCACCGCAACAAAATCCCCTGACTGTTGGCTGGGACCCGCTGGCATCTGCGGTTAAATTAGCCCACGAGCGAGGCATGGAACTGCACGCTTGGGTTTGGGTTTTTGCCACAGGAAATAAGCGCCACAATACTTTAATTGGCCAGCCTAGTTCTTATCCTGGGCCGGTGCTTTCCGCTTATCCAGATTGGGCAAATATTGACAATAAAGGACGCAGGCAAAATCCTAACGATGGTAAATTTTATCTCGATCCGGCGAATCCGGAAGCACGTAATTATTTGCTGCGAATTGTCAGCGAAATTGCCAACAACTACAAAGTAGATGGGGTGCAATTAGACTATATTCGCTATCCTTTTCAAGATGACAATGCGAATTTTACTTACGGTTACGGTATTGCGGGGAGGCAGCAATTTAAGCAGTTGACTGGTGTAGATCCGGTGAATATTTCGCCGAGTTCCGGCAGTTTGTGGCGGCAGTGGGTTGAGTTTAAAACTAATCAAATTAATAGTTTTGTAGCTGAAGTTTCTCAGCTTTTGCGGCAGAATTATCCGCGCACTATTCTGTCGGTGGCGGTGTTTCCACACCCGGAAAGTCAGCGGATTTACAAAATTCAGCAAAATTGGGAAGTTTGGGCTCGTCAGGGTATTGTAGATTTGATTGTGCCGATGACTTATGCTTTGGATACCAACCGGCTTCAGCGAATCACCGAACCGTTGGTAAAGGAACAAATGCTCGGTTCGGCTTTGATTTCTCCGTCGGTTAAGTTGTTGACTCTCCCGGAAGTTGTGGCGATCGACCAAATTCAAGCTTTGCGCGATTTGCCGACTGGGGGCTATGCTATTTTTGCGGTGGAAAGTATCAGCAGCGGGATGCAGGGGTTTTTTAACCGCACTCAAGGCCCGCCAGTGCGTTCCACTTCTGCTGCGGAACCGATTCCTTACCGACAGCCGTTTGCGGCGGCGGCTTCGCGGTATACTGCTCTCAAGCAGGAATGGAGTTTTTTGTTGGCTAACAATCAGTTGCGGGTGTCGGAATCTGAACTGAAGGTTTTGCAAAGTCGGGCGGATGAATTGGCGCAAGCTTTGAGCAAGTTGGCGGCAAATCCTTCTAGGGAAAGTTTAGCAACTGCTAAAAGATTGTTGGGGAGTTTTCAATCTCAATTTCAATCTTCGATGCGCTTGCATTCTGCCGAAAATAGCTATCAAGTGCAAACTTGGCAAAATCGTTTGGAGAGTTTGGATATGCTTTTACGTTACGGCGAAAGGATGGAGTTGAATCGCAGGTAAATATAGATTTTTCGGGTGTGTGCTGCTGTGGATAGTGCGATCGCGAACTTTAAGTTTGTAAGTAGGTCATCGCAAAACAAGGATAGTATCTTATCAGGGAGGGTTGAGTTAAGATCCATGATCGAAGCGAGTATATAAGTCCTCTCACCCGCCCGAACCATGTAATGTTTATTTGCACCTACTTAGTGAGCACGGAAGCCCTCAAAACTCTTAAAGGTCGATCGTAAACAATTTGATAATGAGTGATATCCTTTCCGGTTGCATCGGATAACAGTCAACCATTGAGTTTTTCGCACTGAGTCAACAGTCAACAGTCAACAGTCAACAGTCAACAGTCAACAGTCAACCATTCAGTTTTTCGACACCGAGTCAACAGTCAACAGTCAACAGTCAACAGTCAACAGTCAACAGTCAACAGTCAACAGTCAACAGTCAACAGTCAAC
>NZ_JAUBTK010000124.1:0-14640 GCF_036702455.1 Microcoleus sp. D2_18a_D3 | reverse complement strand
GAGTTCTTGTTTCGCCGATCATATGTTAGGTTCTTCTGAACCTTTGTGTCAAGCTTAATTAAGATGCTCTTACCCTGCTTATTCTACAGTCTGAGAAACTGGCCGACAGCCAGACAATATCGAGTGCAAATTGACAACATTTCCGATTACGGCGATCGCAGGTGCTGCAAATCCGACCGCCTCAACTTGCTCTACAATTGTACCCAAAGTCCCGATCAATTCTTCTTGTTCCGGCCGCGTTCCCCAGCGCACTAACGCTATGGGCGTTTCTGCACTCAATCCTGCATCTGTTAACTGGCCGATAATGTAAGGCAAATTGTGGATTCCCATGTATACTACAATGGTTTCCGAGCCACGGGCGATCGCCTGCCAATTTACTTCCGGTCGATATTTTCCCGCTGATTCGTGACCGGTGACAAAGGTGACAGAGGAACTGTACGATCGATGTGTTAAAGGAATTCCCGCATAAGCAGGGGCCGCAATCCCAGAAGTTACACCGGGGACGACTTCTACTGAAACTCCAGCTTTTACCAACTCTTCCATTTCTTCGCCGCCGCGGCCGAAAATAAATGGATCGCCGCCTTTGAGACGAACTACGATCGCATTATCTCCAGCTTTTTCTATCATTAGTTGAGTGGTTTCGTCCTGCATTAACGAGTGACGACCTTTGCGTTTTCCGGCATCAATTCGTTCTGCTTGGGGGTTGATTGCTGCCAAAATTTGAGGGCTGACTAAAGCGTCGTAAATCACCACATCCGCGCATTCTAACAGAGCTTTTCCCTTCAAAGTCATCAAACCCGGATCTCCGGGGCCCGCACCTACTAAATACACTTTTCCTAAAGACATTTTTCTTTCTTCCTTTACCTCTTCTTTGCCTCTGCGGTTCATTTTTGAATTAAATTCCCAATTAAGTCTGCTAATTGTACACTTGCGCCTAGAGGATTTGCGAGATGAAGTTCCGCCGCAGGAAATTGCTGCTTTAGCTGTGCGACATTTTTCGCGATCGCATCTGTAATTCCTCCATTAAATAAGAAGTATGGCACAATCCCTATTTGCTGCTGTCCACCACGAACCAAACTCTCAATTTGCTCTTCCAAACTCGGCTTTACCGACCAATAAGCTGTCAGCGCACCGAGTTGGCTGGCGATTTCCTCAACAATCGAGTTACCTCCGGGGCGACGGCTGCCGTGAGATAATAAAATCCATTTTGGCAATAGCAGATTGGGGAGAAAAGTCACCTCTTGCATCTGACTTTCTACCAATTTTGTTAAGCCTGCTTCCTGGGAACCTAAATGCGGGCGCAATTCAATTTTTAGCTTGTCACCAAAAGTTTTTTGGGCAATTTCCACCTCTGCGGGTATGTCTTCGGCGACGTGAACTCCCGGCAATAAAAATACAGGCAGGATTTGCAATTCTCTCTGTCCCAGCGACAGGGTACGTTCGCCAAAACTGCAAATTTGTTCGTGCAGCGGTGCGGGCCCAAGTTCTAAGGTGGCGGTTGCTACTGCGGGGAACGAGTCAGCCAAATTTTGAGACAGCAGTTGACCTAGGTTTTCCAAAGCTAGTTGGGGTCTGGGGTCGCGGCTGCCGTGAGAGACTAATAAATAGGTGGATGATCGCAATTTCAATATGGATTTGATGTTAATGTTCGATCGGGATTTCAAATAATTGTAACACCGTAGGGCGCGTGACTTGAAAAATACTCAACCCTCAACCGGAAGCTTCCGAGTCGCGCACCTCTAACAACTAAAGCAAAGTACCCAGCTTGAAAATTACTCAACACAGGGCTTAAATCTTCTAAGCCGCGCACCTTACAAAAGAAGGTGCGCGGCTTAAAATTTACTTAATAATGGGCTTAAATCTTCTAAGCCACACAATCTAAACAACTCTCAAATTAACCTTTGGGAGCGGGATCGGCAATGTATTGGAAAGTAGGTTCTGAGTTCCAAGGGCCGCGTTCATCCTTGCCATTTGTTGACAAGTTAAAGTAGAGATCCACAGTGGAATCTGGCGGAATATTACCGAACAGCGGATCGGTGAGTTTACCCAACGCTTCGAGAGCTTTCATGAACATTTCAGTGTGAGAAATTTCGCGAGTCAGCAGAAAGTGCAGGGTCTTTTTCGTTCCCATATCCGGTGCTAGTTTAATCAACTCTTCGTAGGTTTGGCGAGCTCCTGCTTCCGCACCGATATTAGCGCGTAAATCGCGCACTACATCGCCACCTTCGTTGACATAAGCACCCGTCCAAGCTTGACCTTGGCTATCAAGCAAGTGCGGACCTACACCGCGCACCGCAAACAAAGTGCTTTTATAAGCTTCTGTTTGGTCAACGTTTTTGGTGTGCATTTCGATGAGTTTGCCCACCATTTCTAAGTGGCTGAATTCTTCTATTGCAATATCTTGGAGCATATCCTTAATCCCTGCATCTTCACAGTGAAAGGACTGCACCCAGTATTGCAGAGCTGCTGTGAGTTCTCCGGTTGCTCCGCCAAACTGTTCTAGGAGCAATTGGGCAAAACGCGGGTTGGCTTCGTCTACTGTCACCGCAGCCATTAATTGTTTTTTGTGAAAAAACATGGATCGATACCTCTTTTAATTCTGTTGTTACAGTCTCTGGATTGCAGACTTGTAGCTGTGTTCACCTTCAGCATCCATTGTGCGACAAGCGATCGCACCGAACCTCGGTCGCTGGTTACATCTAGCGCGACAAATTTCTCTGCTTTCAGGTAGAGTTTAAAGTTAAAATTTTAGTTAGTTAGTCGGTATAAACATTACAATTTAGGAGCAGCATTATTGTCGCACTCGGTTAATTTTGCTGACAGGGCATCGAGATGCCGCAGCCACTGAATGCCGCCAACCCAACTGCGAGAGGGGAGGTGTCCGATTGGTGCTTGCTGACTAAATTTAATCTGCCCTAAAGTATTAGCAGAATTGTAGGTTTGCCAGTTGACCCGATCGCAAAATCTGATATAGTCTCCCTTAACGCTTTCATAAATCTGCTTTTGGACGCTGAAGCCAAACCGACCTTGACTGTAGCGCAACCAAAGGCGATCAAGTGTTTGCAAATCTTCGCAGGGAAGCTGGTAAATTTGGCTAATTTCTAGCTGAGTTCCCGGTTCCTGGGAAATAGATTGACACATCAGACCCCAAGTTTCGCGATCGGCTTCTTTCCACTTTTTGTTAGACAAAAAATCGCGCAGTTTGGTATAATCAACTCCCCGTGCAGAAATTAGGGTTGGCTTGATATTTGAAGTATTTGAAGTAACAGATAAGGAAAAATCTTCTGCACAATCGGCGACGGCATTGGTCGGTAAAATTAGAGAATCAGGAGTTTGTAGGGCGCTGAGATCGGTTGAGTTGCCGCTATTATCGAGAGCAGGAGCGATCAATTTTTGGGGCGAAAGCAAATTTTGATGGCGAATATCTAAAGCTGCTTGGATATCTTGCAAAACTTCCGCAGCAAAACTGTACCGCTGAGTGAGACGAGTTTGCAGCAATTTATCTAAAATTTCACCTAACTCGTCGCTAAGACTCGTGGCTTTGGGGAGAAACTCGCGCCACCACCAGCGCTCGTTGTCGCAGTCGTACATATCCAAGGGAGGAACTTGCGTCATTAGGCGAATGCAAGTAACACCTAAACTGTAAAGGTCGCTAGCAGGAAATACTTTGCCGCGCATTTGTTCGGGAGCTACATAATCTTGACTGCCGATGACCGTTGCTGGACGAAGCATAGCTGAATCAGTCAGCAGTTTGGCAATGCCGAAATCGATCAATACGAGTTTGTTGTCTGACTGTCGGCGGATAATATTTTCAGGTTTGATGTCGCGGTGAATGATGCGCTTGTCGTGGATAAATTGCAGCACGGGCAATAAGTCTTGCAGCAGTTGCCAAATTTGCTCTTCATCGTATACACTCTTGTCTAATTCTTGTTTAAGAGTCGATCCCTCTATAAACTCTTGAACTAAATAAATATGACCTTCTTGTTCAAAGCAGGCTAATAATGTAGGGATTTGCGGGTGTTTTCCTAGTTCGTCTAAACGGACGCCTTCTTGCCGAAATAATTCAACGGCTTTGTTGAAAATTTCGGGGTCACGGTCGTAAAAATAAAATTGCTTGACTGCACAGGGGGGTAGAGATGGGATGTCTTCATCAATTGCTAGAAAAGTTTTACCAAATCCGCCTCTACCTAAAAGTTCAATCGGGCGATATCGCTGTCTCAGCACCAGGTTAAAGCCGCAGTTTAAGCAAAATTGTGCGGCGTTGGAGTTCTGAGGATTTTGACATTCAGGGTTCACACAGTAGCTCATATCGATTTTAGATTTTAGATTTTAAATTTTAGATTGCGGACAAGACTTTTTTTTAAACGAACCGCGCAGACGCGAAGCGGCGCGAAGGAATAGGGAAGAGAGAAGAGAGAGAAAAGGGATGGTGGAAAACTCATGCGGTGTGGGATAAGCTGTCCCGCTTCGGGCGTTGTATTTTTCGGGCGGGCGGGACACCCCACAAGCATTTCATCTGAGATGTTGCCCCATTCTCAATAAGGCTTTTAGGGGCGGGCTAGAAGATCCCACCCTAAAAGAAATTCATTCTTTGTGGAACAGGCATCTTGCCTGTTCTTAAAAATGGTGCCAGAGGTGAGTTTTATCAAACAGGACTGTGAAATGTAGATGCGCCTGGGGTGATAAGGCTATTTTAATGCGCTAGATCGAATCGGGACGCTACCAGATCTGCCGAACCCACGCCGCATGAGTGCTGGGGGCGAGATAATTGTCGATCGCACAGGTCAATCGCGCGGAGCGAAAATTGTGCTATAGTCTTACTGTGCTTGGAACTTGAGGCACAATCGATCTGTCCGGTTCAGGGACGCTCAGAAATATTTCAAAATATTTTTGCCTTACCCCTAGACTTGTGCTGAGATTTGATGCTATAGTTATAACTGATACGGCGAGCGTAGCCAAGTGGTTAAGGCAGTGGTTTGTGGTACCACCATTCGTGGGTTCAAGTCCCATCGTTCGCCCTTTTGATTCTAAACAGTTTAATTCGATCGCCCGTCGCCTGTACGGTAATTTGCGATGGTCGTAGGGTGTGCATTGCACGCCTTAATCTTTTTTGGGATGTAGCGGTTGTGTCGGCACAAGTTCCGATGTGCTAATCTTAAATCCAATCTAAAATCTAAAATCTAAAATCTAAATATGCCATCTTTAGTAACAGAAGATTGGGGATATAAATTTAGTGGCGATCGCACAATTAATAAGTTTATCCGGGATATAGAAGGAGAAGCGGCTTTAGGGAAATATTGCGATTGGGAATGCAAAGAACGTGCGGAAATTCTGATGTCGGAGATAGCTGGCAAATCCCACAATCTTTTCTACGTGCGTCGCCAAAAGGTAAATGAGAGATTTTCTGAAGAAGAAATCTGGGAATTGCTGCTTGCTACGGATGGAGATGATTTTGAATTACCCCAATTGTTGCAAAAAGCCGATCGCACTTTGCGGTTGTTAGCAACTGTACGCTGTGAAGACGGAATCGGCGGTTTAAAACTGCTGGATGCTGGTTTGGTGGCGGTTCCCAGAGGCAGGAAAGATGGGTATGCTTTGCCGGTGCAGTTGCGACTTTTGGCTAACAGTAGATCGCCAATTCCTGTAAAGTCGATCGCCCGCGTCCAACAAATGCCTTTTTGGGACGACAGACACATACCGACTACCGAACAACTAAAAGTTTGGCATACTTTTTTAAATGTGGAAAAACGCATCGCGGAAGCGCGTCAATTTTGCGTGCCTTTCCGAGGACACAATTACGGTTCCGGCTTCAAAATCGTCACTTTTGAAATTGAGCGTAATTCCGCAACTCTTGACGGCTACGAGGAAAATTTCTTAGAATTGACCGACTTTCGCGACAGGCTAAAAAAGGCGCGAAATGAAGAAATTATTCTATTTGATTCGCCGCCCGGAAGCAGAAGCAGCCGCGATGGAGAGACATTGGGTAGCATCGCTGAAATTGACTTTGAACATGGTAAATTACGCATTAAATTAGATGTTGATTTAGGATCTCGCATGGCGGGCGGCCGATATCAACTGCCCAAACAAGGATTCTTATATTTTGAGGCGGCGGGCGATATCAGTCAGATCGAACGCAAGAAGAAAGCTTTAAAAATGCTGACAGACGGGCGCGCTCAAAATCCCTATTTGAGTGAGTTTTTATTCGATGCTTCTCAGGCGAGACTGCCGGAAAAACTGATTAAATTGGATCGGGAAAACTTATTAAATCGCAATGCTAATGAGGATCAACTTGCCGCCGTAGAAACGGTACTTTCGGCGCGGGATTTAATTTTGATTCAAGGGCCGCCGGGAACGGGCAAAACGACTGTGATTGCGGAGATTTGCTATCAAATTGCCCGTCAGGGCGGCAAAACGCTCATTGCTTCGCAAGCAAATTTGGCTGTAGATAATGCTTTGAGTCGGTTAGTTCACAATCCGGCGATTCGGGCTTTGCGGAAGGGAAAAGCTCATAAGGTGCAGGAAGAAGGGCAGCCGTTTTTGGAGGAAAATGCGATCGGCACTTGGCTGCAAAATACGGCGACTGACTGCGAAGAAAAGCTCTCGCAGCGCCTGACTAATATCAAATCTTTGCGGCAGTTGGTGGCAGAAGCAGAGCGATTTACCGCCTACTGTGCCGCAGAGAGAGATTTTTTTAATGAACTCAAACACCTGCACGACAGTAAAGCCAATCTTGAGGAAAAGTGCAACCAGCAAGCAGCAGATTATGAACGGGTTTTAAGCGAAAAAAGCGAGATTGAATCTCTCGTTAGTGGACTAGGAAATTTGCTGGATGCGCCTAATGTCAACTGGGAATCTCCAGAAGTTGCCGAGTTTATGCCCAGACTAAAACCTTATTCAGAAGGCAATGTTTTAGTAGAAAACTTTATGGCAAATGTTCGCATTGCCGCCAGCTATGCTACTCAAATCGGCTTCGATCGCCCTGCTTGCGGCGCGTTTGGGATTGCCGTTTGGCTGCAGGAAACTGTAGCAGCGCAAATATCGGAATTTAAGACGGCATTCGATCGCGCTGATGATGTTTGTCACGCTATGTCGGCGGTTGCGGAGTCGTTGCGGGTGTCGCGGCAGATGTCTGAGGCTGTGAATCAACTCGAATTGGGCGATCGGCAAAATCAGACACACCGCCACAATCTCGAACAGAAAATCAAGAATTTGGAACTGCGAAAAGCCGAAATTGCAGCCGTTGTCGTCGCCGTTGCACAGTGGATTGAGACGGCGGATACGGGACTCTATGAAGTCGTGAAAACTTGCTGGGAAACAGGTGCAATGCTCACGGATGATATGGTAGAATTGCCGCCAGGATTGCTGAAAATTGCCCGATCGCTCAAATTGCCGATCGTGCCGCCCAAATGCAAAATCAATTTGCCCGATTTGGATCGGTTGCAAAAGGCGATATCCCACGAAGAAAGCGCCGGTTTTAAGGACATACAAGGGCAACAGTTCCGGTTTAGCGAGTTTCTGCACTTAAATTTGAGTCAAACGCCGATCGTGCTCTCTGCGGGCGATCGTACAGAGTGGCAACAACTCGCTAAAGACTTCGCCAGCTATTCCCAAGTCAGCCAAAGTCAGCGCAAATTTATCATCGAAAAAGCTCGCACTTTCTTAGGCAGCATTCAACAATTTTATAGTGAATCCTTGCATCCAAATCATATCCAGGCTACCTTCGATCGCCTAGTCAAAGACTTGCTGCACAGTATCCTCGCCAATGCCCGTCAGTGCGTGGTTCCTCTGAAAACCGAAACCGAACAGCAGCTTATCAAACAGCAACAGTTATTAGATAAAATCGGTCAAACCTTAAACCAGCAGCAAATATCCGCCGCTAAACTTCAGGTAGAAACAGCGCAGCAAGAGGCTAACTTAAAAATTAGCGAAGTTACTAATTTGTTGCAAGCAATTGTCCAACAGCCAAACGCCCCTGAAAAGCTGCGGATTTTATCCGAACAATATCTCGCCCAAAAATCGAATGTTTGGGAACAACCGCAGCAGTTTGTCAAGCAAGTTGATGCTTGGAAAGCAAGCACGATTCAGCTTGAAAAATCCATTGCCGATCTAGACCCTTTTGGGGTTTTGGAGACCATCAAAAACACTCTTGACGAGCATTTATCTCCGCTGCAAACTGCGGCTGCAACTTCGCAGCAACAACTCGCCGAACTTCAAACAGAATTGAGCGAAATTACCGCTCAACTGCAACAGCAGCAACCGACAGCAGCATTACTTGTTGAGAGAAAGTGGTGGGAGTCAGCATGGCAAAGTATCCCGGCTCAATATCAGCCAGAAGTTCCGAATACAGGATTATTCACCGTAGCTTTTTTAAACAAAATTAAGCGTTTATTCAAAACTTGGGAGCGGAAATTAGAACAAGAAGAAACAGCCCTAAATCGTTCTCAAAAGTTTGTGACAGATTGGATTCAAAAACTTCGCAATCCATCAGAAAAAGACCGCAACGATTTAAAGCAAATTTATATTGACAATGCCAACGTTATCGGCATTACTTGCGTGCAAGCTGCTAGCTTCGATTTTACTAAAAACTTTCCCAGCTTTGATGCCGTTATCATTGACGAAGTTAGTAAATGCACTCCCCCAGAGTTATTAATTCCCGCTTTGAAAGGCAGAAAGTTAGTATTAGTGGGCGATCACAGGCAATTGCCGCCGATGTTTAATCAAAGTACGATCGACGATATTGCCGAAGACATCGGCTGTACCGGAGAGGAACTTAGCTTTATCAAAGAATCGCTGTTCAAAGTTTTGTTTGAAAAGGCCAGCGACAGCATAAAAAAAATGCTGACAACTCAGTATCGAATGCACCCACAAATCATGGGCGCAATCAATCAGTTTTACCAGCAAAAACTCAACTGTGGCATTCAGGAAGCTGACACCAAGCGCGCCCACAACCTCGCAGGTAGAATCATTCAAGAAAATAATCACATTCTGTGGGTGAAAACGCCCATCGGACAAGGATTTGAAGAGGAAAAACAGGGTACTTCGCGGTTGAATGTCAAGGAGATTGATGCGATCGAGCGTTTGTGCGAACAAATGGAGACAGCTTGGCGGCCCAAAGTTGCCGACGGTGAACCGCCGAAAGAAATCGGAATTATCACTTTTTATGCTGCTCAATTAAATGCAATTAAAGACAGAATCGAAGGCGAAAGATTCCCTGCTTTAAGCATCCGCACTGGTACGGTTGACATATTTCAAGGCATGGAAAGACCTGTAATTATTGTCAGCACAGTGTGCAATAATGTTAGGGGCGATATTGGATTTGCTAAGGAACCGGAACGGGTGAATGTGGCATTTTCCCGCGCTCAAGAATTGCTGGTAGTTGTCGGCTGCCACGATTTATTTACCCAACAAACAGGTACAGTGGGAAAAATGTATCAGGAAGTTTCAAAAACGGTGCGTCACTGCGGAGGTTTTGTAGATGTTTCTAGCGTCCTCAACTAAACCAATAGACTCGAATTTAAGTTCGCTAGCCGAACAGATTGAGCAACAAAATCCGGGTTTGTCAGTGTTGGCGGCGCGTCAATTCCGCTTCGCAATCCGCCAAACTCCGCTGGAGGTGGCGATTAGCGAACCGCGCCAGTTTAACGTGTTGGAAGAGTTCATTTTGCGGGCGGGCGTTGAGTTTGAACCTGCGCCAACTTTAAAGGAATTGGCGGATTTGCTGGGGTTAGACGAGATTTTTGTGAAGACTACGGCGGCGACTCTGGTTAGTTTGGAAAGCTTGGAGGTGGCTGAAAATGGAAAAATTGCGATCGCCCCGCAAGGCAGAGATTTTTTCGAGAAAGGTGCAGTTAGTCGATCGCAAATTCAATCAATTTATGCCATTTCCGATCCTTTAAATCAAACTCTTACCTTTAAATTCGATGCTTTAGCCGCAGAATCGGTCAACTTACCAGATTTAGCCGATTTAGTCTCGCTCGAACATAAAATTACCGACCTTGCGAATTTAAGTCTAGCAGAAATCCAGCCGTTAATTCAAGATTCCGGCTTAGGAATTCACGCCCCACAAAACGGCAAAATAGTCTCTGCTTGCGATGTCGTGGGCGACGATTTAGATATTTGGCAAACAGTTTCGATTTTTGTGTTGCTAGATGCGGTCGAAAATAAAACTACCCTTCAAGTCAGACAGGGAAAGCAAATATTAGAAACCGCATCCAACCGACTCAACGAACTTGAATCCCAGCAAAAACTTTCCTTAAATGACTTGTGCAAATTAACAGAATATCTCATCTCGCAAGAGTCAGAAATAATCCCCACTCCCAAAACTCGGAAACAGGCATCTAAGAAGAAACCCAAGGAAACCAAGTCAGGAAACAAGTAATATGAGGACTAAAGTCCTCACTACAAACTGGTTTGTAATAAGCACTTTAGTCCTCATTAACTGAGAAATTAAAACCCTTTATAAAATTAGTATTGTACCGATTGACAATATTCCGCGAATTCGGTATAATTAATAATTGTTTTCAATCGCACTGAGAATTTGTCTGTGTCTGCCAAAGATACTTTCCACGAATCCGTAAAGCGAGCCCTTCAAAAAGAACAGTGGGTGATTACTGCCGATCCACTAAAGTTTAAGTTTGGCAATGTTAACTTTCAGGTCGATTTGGGAGCTGAAAGGTTAGTCGCAGCGGAGCGAGGTGGGGAGAAAATTGCAGTCGAAATCAAAAGCTTCCTCAATTCCTCTGCGATTACAGACTTTTATGGTGCATTGGGACAATTTCTCAGTTATCGGCTTGCTCTGGCATCTGTTGAACCTAATCGGAAATTGTATTTGGCAGTGCCATTTGAGGTATATGAAACATTTTTTCAGTACGAGTTCACTCAAATTGCTGTACAACAGTATCAGGTGTTGCTAATCGTATACAATCCTACAAGCGAGGTAATTGTGCAATGGACAAGTTAGCTCAATATCGTCAATACGTTCAGACATTAATCACCCGTTATGCCGAAGATGATGTGTCTGATGATGAAGTAGAAGTGCAACTCATCTGCGACACAGAACGAGATCATTATCAGTGGATGAACGTCGGCTGGGAACACTTAACCCGGATTTATCGAAGCATCATTCACATTGACATCAAAGATGGAAAAATCTGGCTTCAGCAAAATTTAACCGACCAAAATCCGGCGGAGGAATTAGTTGCAATGGGAGTACCGAGAGAGGATATTATTTTGGGATTGCAACCGCCATACAAACGGCCATATACTGATTATGGTGTAGCGTAAAATGTCAAGCTAAAAAAAACAAAATAGTCAGATACCCGACTTCGCAAAAGTTGTCGGGTATCTACTTTTTACTACTGAGCCTTAACGCATTTCAGCATTGGCAAAGTAGCCACCTCCCTGTAATTGGGTTTTGCAGAATCATTCGGAGCAAACCATCGCCAATTTCGTTAATAGCGGCAGCAACAGAACAATAAGAAAACATTTGAGTAAAAATAGAAGCAGCCCAATAATTCTGAGTATCTGAAAAAGTTTTAGACGGTTCTTTAGCAACTAAATCCCTGTTCATTCCCCGGGCAGAGAAACCAAATTCCGCCGCTCGACGGAGCATCGCCATCAATTCAGCGCGAGTGACGGACTGCGTAGGTTTAAAAGTTCCATCTTGATAGTAGCTAACTATCTTGTTTTTCCGCGCAAATAGAACTTTTTAGGCACTCCAGCGGAAAATATCAACATCGCTATAGGGACGGATAGAAACATTGCTAGGAAATGTGATATAGCATCTTGTACTCCTTTCCAGGATTCCAATACTAAAGATACCAATTGCTCTCTGGTAACAGCAAGTTGCAGTCGAAAGGTATTATTTTGAGAAAACCGGGATACAAACCCAAAGCCCACAGCTTCTTTAATTTCGGAAGCGTAGCTATCTCCGAGTTGTAGAAAAGCCAGTATTGCTTACGGTATTGGTATTTCCTGCGGTATTGGTAATGGCTGCGGTAATGGCTGCGGTGATGGCTGCGGTATTGGTATTGGTATTGGTATTGGTATTGGCTGGGGTATTGGCTGCGGTATTGCTTCGGTATTGCCTCCGGTATTGCCTCCGGTATTGCCTCCGGTATTGCCTCCGGTATTGCCTCCGGTATTGCCTCCGGTATTGCCAATTTCTCCCGGTGCGGGTTCATTGGTAGTGAAATAAAAGTGACCTAATGTGCGGCCTTGATAAGCTCTTTTACTCAAGCGCCAAGCAGGATCGAGAGTAATTTTCATGAAGTCGTTAACATCGCCGTTTGTGCGACCGATAATCACCGATTTACCTTGGTAATCTACCGGAGTTCCCATTAGAAGAACATTGCCATCAACACTTTCCAAGCTTAGGGTGTATTTTAATGCTAAATCTGTGCCTGCCATGCGAATTGAAAAGCCGTTGCTGTCTGTTGCGCGGCCACAAATACCGGTGAAATCAAAACTAACTAATAATGGATCGACTTTCACGGGATTAGAGCCACTTTCGCTCCAGCATTTTCGCTTGTCAGATACTTGTTCTACAATTAACAATTGGTAGCCACCGTAAGGGCGGGGTTGGGCGATGACAATTACTCGGTCTTGGTTAATGTCGGTTTCGTCAAAAGTAAATGCTTTAGCCGAACCGATCGCGCCAAGTGTTAAAATTGCTGAACCTGCCAGTGCGGCCACTGTTCGTACAAGTGAATGTTTCATGATTTTTCCCTATTGGCTCCTTATTGTGATGAGACTTATCTAGAATATAAAAAAGTCACCCTCTTCCAACAACAAGATAGAATTTTACCATCTCTTGTTCCGGTGGTACCAAGTGCGATCGATCGGCGATCGTCACCTTGGTTCGTAGTGAGAACTAAAGTCCGAGCGAATTTTTATCAGGACTTGAGTCCTCACTACAAAGTGATAACCGTTATTTTACCGAGGAACTTGATAAGCTGTTCGACCTCTAAATTGTATTTTCCGGGCGGGCGGGACGCCCACTCCACAAGAATTTAAGGGAAGTTGACAGTAAAAGTTAGATGAGCCTGGGCTGATTAATTGCGGGAAACGATCGCACTCTTCACAAAAAAAACGGTGCGTTACACTCTTGTTAACGCACCCCAAAACAAACATTCAAAAAGTGTCTTTGCCCTCTAGCGGAACATACTGCTAACAGAACTATCTTCGTGAATCCGCCAAATAGTTTCTCCGAGCAAATTGGCTACCGAAAGCACCGTCAACTGCTCAAAACGGTTCTCTTCCGGCACAGGAATTGTATTCGTAACAATTACCTCTTCCAAAATCCCGCTAGACAAACGCTCGATCGCCGGAGGCGAAAACACCGCATGAGTAGCACAAGCATAAACCTGCCTCGCACCCTCGCGGCGCAACAATCTCGCACCTTCAGAAATCGTGCCGGCAGTATCGATCATGTCGTCCACCAACACAGCAGTTTTGCCCCTGACATCACCAATCAGATTCATCACTTCTGCCACGTTGTGAGCTTGGCGGCGCTTGTCAATAATTGCCAGGGGAGCATCACCAAGCTTTTTGGCAAAAGCTCTCGCCCTAGCGACTCCGCCAACATCCGGCGAAACCACAACAATATCCGTCAATTGCTTGCTCGCCAGATAATCCAAAAGTACCGGCGAACCGTAAACGTGATCGAAAGGAATGTCAAAATAACCTTGAATCTGAGCCGAGTGCAAATCCATCGCCAAAATGCGACCGGCCCCAGCTTCCGTAATCAAATTAGCCACTAATTTTGCAGTAATCGACTCTCTTCCGGCCGTTTTGCGGTCAGCCCTAGCATATCCGTAATAGGGGATGACGGCAGTAATTTGTCTGGCCGAAGCGCGGCGACAAGCATCGATCATAATTAACAATTCCATGAGGCGATCGTTTACCGGACAGCAAGTTGGCTGAATCAAGTAAACATCGCAACCCCGAATTGATTCTTGAATTTGAACGTAGAGTTCCCCATCAGCAAACCGCTTGCGAACCATCGGCCCCAAATCGATCCCCAGATAGCGAGCCACCTCTTGGGCGAGAGGAACATTAGCAGAACCGGAGAACAGCCGCAGACGGTCATGAGCGGAAACCGGCGGCTCGGGAAGCGGAAGCGGTAAAGTAGCAGAACGGATCACAGCAGGCCTCTTGCAGGACGTTTATTCCACCGCTATCTTACCATCTGAAACTAGAAATATTCAGCCAATTTTTTAAGAGATTTAACATTCGGGGCGGCCACAAGTGTGAAGTTAGGCGAATTGAATAGGACTTGCAGAAATATGTCCGAGAAACCGGGTTTCTAGCCCTCTTTCGGCACCCTCAACGGTCACAATCGGTTTTTACTTATTTTTATCCACCCATAAAACTATAAGTTATACTAGAATACCGTACATTAACGGATAAATTACTTTTTAAGGGGATAATTTATTACTGTAAAGATAGAGTTTTCTGCGTAATTATGCTGTGTGACAGCCCAGGGTGCGGAATGGGGGTTCTAGCGAACTCTGTACTGGCAGAAGTACGATCGCACTTGTGTCCCTGCGTCTAAAAGTTTTGGCGTAAGGAACCCCACGTTTAAAAGCGGGGGCTTTTGGGAAGTCCGGCTCGTTCCGAGCGGTGCAAGAAGAAAGCCCG
>NZ_JAUBTK010000123.1:0-14726 GCF_036702455.1 Microcoleus sp. D2_18a_D3 | reverse complement strand
CGTGATGCTATATCTGCCCATTCTTGTGACTTATTTATGCCTTCTTTAATTCCCCACTCTCAGACCTGAATCCTTACTTGCTATTAATATCTTTTTTCTGGAATGCCCTTCCTGCTGAGGCCTCTATATGCCGCAATTATCAAAAAAGCGAGATTTGCATTGTCGATATCAAACGGAGTGCAAAAAATTATTGGGAATACAGGGTAATTCTGAGTGTGGATGGAGTGAAACAGCCTCTAGAAGTCTACAATTGCCGCGATCGCACTACAGTTAAGAAAGATGGAACTGTTTTGAACTTTGGACAAAACAACCCTGGTGAATTCGTCTGCCGTTTTTTTAATCAGAAATAAGCAAATGAAGTTATTGTAAGGTGCGCTTCGGGCTGAATGTGGCTACCACAAACTCAAGAATTTTTCCCGAAGCGCAGCCTACCTTAGAATTTGCCGTCTACTGCTGACACGCAGCGTTCGCAAATTAACGGATGTTCGATCGACTCGCTGACGTGAGTCGAGTAATTCCAGCAGCGATCGCACTTTTCCCCGTCTGCTTTCACTACACCAATCGCCAACTCAGGAGACTGATAAGTGTACGGCAATTGTTGCAGAATTTCATTGGATTCTACCAGTTCCACTTCCGAAGTAATGAACAAATAGCGCAGTTCGTCTACACCGTTGCCGGTCATTGTAGAATCGTGGGTTGCAGCTATGGAAGCAGGAATTTCTGGTTTGGGTTCGATCGCAACTAATTCTGCTTGCGGGATTTGGGGTGTTTCTACAAACACTTTTTCGGCTGGGGCTGTTTGTGCGATCGCCTGTGTTTCTACAAGCACAAGCGCTGTCTCTACTGGCGGTGCGAGGACGATCGCCTTTGTTTCTGCAAGCACGATCGCGGTTGTCTGGCCCAGCACATCTGCTGTCAGCAAATCAATTTGTAGTGCAATTTCTTGACGGTTGGCCGCAAACAGCAAGTGACGGAAAGCAAACCAGATTGTAAATAAGATGCCGATGACTTCAAAGAGGCCTCCCAACATCGGAATCTGATTCATCGTATCCAAAATCGCCAGCGTTACTCTGCCCGTTACTAACACAGAGGCTAACAGCCCAAGTGTTACCCAAACTTGTTGGTATTCTGTAAAAAAGTTGCCCGCATATTCAGGCAAATTAGCCACAAACTCGGCGCTTCGATCTAAGATTTGCTGCAAATCTAAAGCCGACGGTTCCGGGGCAGAATACTGTATTATCTGAGAAGATCGAGATCCCTTTTCTGCGATCGTTTCCGCCTCAACATAAATTTTGTTTTCTGTCAAGACTTTGGCAACTTTGGCCGCTTGTTCTTCCTGTTTATCTTGTGCTGCTTTTGCTTTCTCCTGTGCCGCTAACTCTATCACTGAATTTTGCGATCGCACATAATCCACCAATTCTTCGCTGCTGGGATTCAAAGCTTGCAATTGCTGTCTTTTTTCCACATCGGGAACGTACAATAAAACCTTAGCTTCCAAAGAAGAACCGATCGCCTTTTCCATCCGGGCTTTTTCCAAAACCTTGTTAACTTCGCCCCGCACTTGCCGCAAATACTGCCAGCGAGTAGCCAATTCTGGATTGTGCCATGAAGCATCAATTTGCACCCAGCCGGCTTCAAACACGGACTTGTAAGGAGTCGGATAGGGAAGGTACTGCCAAATATCCTCAGCCATGTGACACAACACAGGTGCGATCGCCCTTGCTAAATTCTCCACAGCAATTGCAATCACCGTCTGACAACTGCGACGGCGAAGGGTATCTGTCGCACTGATGTAAAGTCTGTCTTTGGCAATATCCAAGTAAAAGTTCGATAAATCCACCGTGCAGAAATTCTGCACAGTTTGGAAAAATCGGGAAAATTGGAAGCTTTCAAAAGCATCCTGGACTTCCGCAAAAACCTCGCACATTCTGTGCAGCATATAGCGGTCGAGTTCCGGCAATTCCTCGTAAGCAACAGCATCTTTCGCCGGATCGAAGTCGTGCAAATTGCCCAGCAAAAACTTAGCTGTATTGCGAATTTTGCGGTAAACATCCGACTGCTGTTTGAGAATGTTTTTGCCCAAAGGCACATCGGCTGAATAGTCTACCGAAGACACCCACAACCGCAAAACATCGGCGCCGTATTCCTTAATTACGACGGCCGGATCGACGACATTTCCTTCAGATTTGCTCTGCTTCCGGCCTTTTTCATCGAGTACAAAACCGTGAGTCAAAACTGTTTTGTAAGGAGCAACGCCGTTAGTTGCTACACTTGTAAGCAAGCTGGATTGAAACCACCCGCGGTGTTGGTCTGAACCTTCCAAATAGATATCAGCAGGATAGTTTAATTCCGATCGACCTTGGGCAACTGCGGCCCAGGAAGAACCCGAGTCAAACCACACATCCATCGTGTCGGTTCCCTTGCGGTAAGTGCGGCCGTTATTGCGGTAAGATTCCGGCAGCAATTCATCGATCGACAATTCCCACCAAGCATCGGAACCTTTCTCGGCAAAGATGGCTTGCACGTGGGCGATCGTTTCTTCATTTAACAGCGGTTCGTTGGTTTCTTCGTCGTAGAATACGGGAATGGGAACGCCCCAAGTCCGCTGGCGAGAAATACACCAATCCGATCGGTCGCCCACCATTGCAGTAATCCGATTTTCCCCTTGGGCGGGAATCCAATTCACATCGGCGATCGCTTTTAGGGCTTCATCTCGGAACCCTTCAACCGACGCAAACCACTGTTCCGTCGCCCGAAAAATTGTTGGTTTTTTGGTGCGCCAATCGTAAGGATAAGAGTGAGCGTAACTTTCCTCTTTAATCAAACAATTTGCTTCGGCAAGGGCATCAATCACTGCGGCATTGCCGTTTCCGAGGACATTTAAACCTGCAAACTGTCCGGCTTCTGCGGTGAAATTTCCGTTCTCGTCTACGGGTGTTAAAACTGGTAAACCGCAGCGTTTTCCTACTATAAAGTCTTCTTGTCCGTGGCCGGGTGCGGTGTGTACTAATCCCGTCCCGGAATCAGCGGTAATGTAGTCGCCGCCGGCAACGATCGGACTTTCGCGATCGAACAGCGGGTGTTTGTAGATGCAACCTTCTAATTCTTTGCCTTTGAAGGTAGCAAGTATTTTTAATTCAGTGTTAAAAGTTGCCGACAGCCGATCGACCGCATCGACAGCTACTAACATAAATTGTTGTGCGATGTGGGAATTTGCCGGCGGTTCCACCACGGCATAAGTCAATTCGGGATTGACTGCGATCGCCAAGTTTGCCGGAATCGTCCAGGGGGTAGTCGTCCAAATCGCCGCCCAGAGGCTCGGCATATAGCGCTGTAGGGGCGGTGCCCCCGTGCCCGCCTTCTTCGTTTGCAAAGATTTTGACAACTTTTTCACATGGAAACCCACGTAGATGCTGCGCGACGTGTGGCCTTCTGGATATTCCAATTCCGCTTCGGCGAGGGCTGTTTTAGAGCTCGGACTCCAGTGAACAGGTTTGAAGCCGCGGTAGATGTAGCCTTTGAGAACCATTTGACCGAAAACGCCGATTTGAGCCGCTTCGTATTCGGGTTTCAGGGTTAAATAGGGGTGTTCCCAGTCGCCCCAAACGCCGTAGCGCTGGAAGGATTCGCGCTGCTGTTCCATTGTTTGCTGCGCGAAGGCGGCGGCTTTGCGGCGGAGTTCGATCGGCGTAAGATTGAGCCGCTCCTCCGATTTCATGTTCTGCAATACTTTAAGTTCGATCGGCAATCCGTGACAATCCCAACCGGGAACGTAGCGGACTTTTTTGCCGCGCAGCATTTGGTAGCGGTTGATAAAGTCTTTAAGGATTTTGTTGAGGGCGTGGCCGATGTGGAGTTGTCCGTTGGCGTAGGGTGGCCCGTCGTGGAGGATGAACAAATCGCCTGGGTTATTTTCCGAAAGGCGATCGTAGATTTCTTGATCTGCCCAAAATTGTTGCAATTCTGGTTCCCGTTTGACGGCGTTGGCGCGCATATCAAACTTGGTCTTGGGCAGGTTTACCGTGTCTTTGTAAGATTTAGCTTCCATTTTTGACAAACTTTTTATGTAGTTAGTTGTTAGTAGTTAGCGGTTATTTGAGAGATGATATCAAGTCCGGTTAAATAATCATAATTAAGTTTCTACTGAGAACTTTTGTTTTCTCTCGTCCTTGAAGTGCTGACAACCAGAAATTCTAGTATAGGCGATCGACCGCACATTTGATCGAACCAAATCCGTAGAGAGCTCTCTCTTCTCTTCCTCTGCGCCCTCTGCGCCCTCTGCGGTTAAATCATTCATAAATCGAGGTGGCGCTACTCAGTCAGCCAACTGAACATTTGACCGACAGTGAGATTAAAGGATGCGGCAAAGGTTGGAACAGGGATGCGATCGCCCGGTTCTTCAAAAACTGCTATGGTGCGATCGCGGTCTAACTCGTTTGACGGCGAGTCCGACAGGGATTGAAATCCCTGTCTCATAGCGCAAGTCCTCTGCAAGAGGACTGAGGAGGTTGATTAACGTGAAATGCGAAACTCAACATCAAGTTGAATTTAGACTTGCAGTCGGTTTTAACCGACTTTCGCTATGAGACAGGGAATTCATTCCCTGTCGGACTGTCGGGCTAGGGCAAGTAAAAACCCCTCATAGAAATACTCCCAATCCGCGGCTAACGGCATTTCCCATACGATCGCACAATGACGCGGCCGGCACTCCCTGTCCTTGCTGTTCCCATTTTTCCACGAGTTGGCGGCCCAGGGGCGTAAGGCGAAAACTGTCGGTAATCCCTTGTCCGTCTACTTCCCGCCGCAACACGCCGACTTGGATCAGCCAGAGTAGGGAGTTTTCGGCTACGAGTTCGGATACGGGCGATCGAGTGTAGCCGCTTTCGACACCGGAATTTGAGGCGATCGCAGTTAGGAAAACACTGTTATCGCGGATGGTCTGGAAGAAGTGTAATTGAAAAGGGGAACAGCGGACGGCGCGATCGGCTCTTTTGACAGTGCGATCGGGATAACTAATAGATTTAAACGCTTCGGATGGGATAAAAGTCATTGAGAGAACCTCTGAATAGGTATTATATTTTTAATTGTTACAGATATAGGTAGGGACACGGCAATGCCGTGTCCTAACAGGTAGGGACTTATTATGACCGATACACTAAATAATATCAACAAGTTTGTTGAATACGTTCGTACTTTGAAGGGAGACGAGAAAGGGGAAGCTCAGGTATTCTGCGATCGCCTGTTTCAAGCCTTCGGTCATGCGGGCTACAAGGAAGCGGGAGCCGAACTAGAATTTCGGGTAAAGGCGAAAGGCAAAACTACGAAATTTGCTGATTTGCTGTGGCGGCCCCGGTTGTTGCTGGAGATGAAAAAACGGGGCGAAAAACTGGAAAAACACTATCAGCAAGCCTTTGAATATTGGCTGGAGCTAGTGCCGCAACGTCCTAAATATGTGGTTCTTTGCAACTTTGATGAATTTTGGATTTATGACTTCGATTTACAACTGCGCGAACCTGTAGACCGCGTAAATCTGCAAAAGTTACCCCATCGCTTAACAGCCTTTAACTTTCTTTTTCCCGAAAATCGCCAGCCTTTATTCAATAACAACCAAATTGATGTCACAAGAACGGCTGCTGACAAAGTTGCTCTAGTTTTCAATCGGTTAGTAGAGCGTGGCGAAAAAGTAGAAACGGCTCAAAGATTTATCCTTCAGTGTGTAGTAGCATTATTTGCTGAAGATATCGATTTGTTGCCGCGCGGTTTATTCACCGAGTTTTTAGGTGATTGCCAGAGGAATCGAGTCAGTTCCTACGACTTGATTGGGGGATTGTTTCGGCAAATGGGGAGCGCTCGCCCCGCACCTAAAGACAGCCGTTATCGGGATGTATCATATTTTAATGGCGGTATCTTTTCAGTTGTGGAACCCATCGCCCTGACTCGCAGCGAAATCGATCTGCTATTGGAGGCAGCAAAGGAACGGTGGTCAAAGGTAGAACCTGCGATTTTTGGCGCGTTGTTTGAGTCCAGTATGGGCAAAAAAGAACGTCATGCGTTGGGCGCCCATTATACCAGCGAGGCAGACATTCAAAAAGTAGTTTTACCTACCATTATACGCCCGTGGCGAGAACGGATTGAAGATGCGAAGACGCTGAAAGATTTGTTGGCACTGCGGCAAGAATTGCTCGATTTTAAAGTGCTCGATCCTGCCTGTGGCAGCGGTAATTTTCTCTATGTTGCTTATCGGGAACTGAAGCGGCTAGAGGCACAATTGCTAACCAAGATTCATGAGAATTTCTCTCGTGCTGCTAATGCGATTGGTACGATGTCGCTAGTGAAGACAAGCCAGTTTTATGGCATTGATATCAAACCATTTGCCGTGGAATTAGCAAAAGTGACGCTGATGCTTGCCAAAAAGTTAGCCTTAGATGAAGAAAACCAGTTGCTCAATGTTGTACAGTTGAACCTGGCACTGGAATTAGAGCAAGCATTACCTCTCGATAATCTCGATCGCAATATCCGCTGTGATGATGCCCTGTTTTGCGAGTGGGAACAAGTTGATGTAATTATTGGAAATCCTCCATTTTTGGGTGGTAAGCAGATGCGCTTGGTTTTGGGTGATGAATATATCGATCGCATCTTTGCTAAATTTCCAGAAGTAAAAGATTCTGTGGATTTTTGCACCTATTGGTTCCGTCTTGCCCATCAACATTTAGGAGAAAATTGCCGCGCTGGTTTAGTCGCCACCAATTCCATTTCTCAGGGTAAAAGTCGTAAAGCTGCCCTAGATTACATCGCCCAAAATGGCGGCTGCATTTACGATGCCATCTCCACACAACCTTGGTCTGGTGAAGCTAAAGTACATATCAGTATTATCAACTGGCTCAAAACCTCTGACGCTCAAGAATTAACCTACCGTATCGATCACACAATTGTCTCAAATATTAACTCTTCTCTGAAAGCCGAGGTTGACGTTTCTCAAGCAGTGCGACTGAAGGCAAATCTTAACTGGTGCTTTCAAGGTGTCACTCCAATTGGTAAAGGATTTATAGTTACTAAGCAACAGGTTAAAGCTTGGATTGGTATCAACCCCATTAATCAAGAAGTTCTTAAGCTTTTTTCGACAGGTGATAATTTAACAAAAAACTCTAACTGCTTACCCGATCGCTGGATTATTGATTTTTATAATATGAGTATTGAAGATGCTAGTGACTATACACTTCCTTTTGAACACTTAAAACTAACAGTTAAACCTGAAAGAGACAAAAATCGTAGAGATACTTATAAAAATAATTGGTGGAGACATGGTGAAAGTAGACCTGCTTTAAAAAAAGAGCTGATCTCCCTATCGTGCTACTTTGCAGTACCAGAAACTTCAAAGTGGGCAATTTATGCAGTTTGTCCGTCTAGTTGGCTTCCAGGTAATGCTGTGCGAGCAGTAGTTTCAGATGACTTTTATGTTCTTGGTATCCTAACTTCAAATCTACATCGCCAATGGGTCAAAGCGCAAAGCTCAACCCTTAAAGCGGATACACGTTACACTAACAGCACTTGTTTTGAAACATTTCCCTTTCCCCAAAATTGCCCAGAAAAAACCAAAACTGAAATTCGAGCAGCCATGCAGGTTCTCCATGACTACCGCACCGAGTATATGGAGCGCAAACAGTGCGGCATTACCCAACTATACAACCAATTTTTTGATGAACCCGCCAGCCAACTTGCCAAACTCCATGCCCAATTAGACCAACTCGTTTGCAAAGCCTACGGTATCAAAGCCAACCAAGACCCCTTAAAGTTTCTATTAGAATTAAATTTTGAAGTTGCACAGCGAGAAACTGAGGGATTACCGGTTATCGCTCCCTGTTTGCCACCTGTTGTATAAAATCCCAGTGAATTCATTACAGACGATTTTTTAATTTTTGTTGCAATAGCGATGGGGTTTGAGCTTTCAATTGGCGAGCAAATTCTGCATCTGCTTCGATTGCAGAGCGAATTTCATCTCGACGATCGTGATAATAGGCTAAAGCTGCATAGATGTCAGATAAAGTAATACTCGGATAGTGATAGAGAATTTCGTCTGGTGACATTCCCATTTGTTCGTGCCAAACAACTATATCCTGAACTCGGATGCGATGTCCGGCGATACGGGGTTTTCCCCCACAGATTCCTGGGGTGATTTCGATATGTTCTTTAATGACTGCGATCGACATGGTAGGGAATTAATATAGGATGTGTCTTCTATTTTATGACAGGTTAGACGAGTTTGGCTGTAAAAGCCATTTTAGGCGATCGCTTTTCTGAGTTGCAAAGGCTATACTCCAAATGTTGAAATAGCCAACCAGGGAGCATATTAATGCGGACTTAACTAATCATCCCCTCAATTTCTGGATCGGTAAACCCAAATTGCCTGAAAATCCGCAACACATAAGCCGGGGACATTTCCCCAGCACCCATATCAATCGGAACAATCCTTTTTCGGCCTTCTATTTCACGCATATACAAACTATGATCCCCTTTCCCCTCTCGGTAAAACTGACATCCGTTTTCTTCTAAAATCTTAATTAATGCTTTAGGTTTTAAAGATGGAAGGTTTTTAGGCATAAACTTTTCTTAGTTCATAAATGTCTGAGGCTTCTGCATCTTCTAAAGTCAGAAATTCGTGCAATTCATTAATAGCAAGAGGACAGAGATAAACATCAGACTCTGATTCATATACTTCGGAAAATGACTCAATAGCTTGTTTAAGTTTATCAATAGATTGTTCGGGAGTGTTTCCTTGTCCCACTAATCCATTCTCCAAACACAACGCCACCCAATAATTGGCACTCTTTCTGATAATTACAGTGTAAAAGTCTATCATATTTTACTTAGTTCATCAAGTTTAATAGCGTCAGCAAATTCGGAGGACACGCCCATAATTTAACACGCGATCGCCCGCAAGTCAAGGCGGAGAATCACCCAACCGAACTATTGCAGAGTGCTGAGATTCCGTTTCCGGCACTCAATCCCGTATCCCGCATTTAAGACACAACAGCAGCACAAAATCAACTAAAATATCTTTATCAATCGCAAGGGAAACAAAACTATGACATTACCAGTTGGGTGCGCTGCCCCTCAGTTTACCGCCAAAGACACAAACGGCAACACCGTCTCCCTCTCCGACTTCACCGGTAAAACCGTCATCTTGTATTTCTACCCTAAAGATGACACCCCCGGCTGCACCAGACAAGCCCAAAGCTTCAAAGCAGCTTATGAAGAATACAAAGGCAAAGATTTAGTAATTCTCGGTGTCAGCCGAGACAACGAGGAATCGCACCAAAAGTTCACAGAAAAATACGGTTTGCCTTTCCAACTATTAGCAGATGTTGATGGCACGATTACCAAAGCTTACGATGTCGAGAATGTCGAGAAAGGCGGTTATGCCAAGCGAGTTACTTTCGTCATCGACGGTACCGGCAAAATCATTCAGGTTTATGAAGGAGAAAATCTGAAAGTTGACTCTCACGCTCAAGATATTCTTGTCACCATAGTTTAGTCGAAGTTTAGCCGATCGCACTAACATTCCTGGACGCACCAAACGGCTAAAAACCCGGTTCCTTCCTAGATGCCTCGTTGCTATAGGCAATATTCTCCTAGGAACCGGGTTTTTTTCGTAAGTCCTGACTCAGGAAGTGAGGGGTCAAGGGTACAGGGGGAAGCAACTTACTCGAACTAAATTCCTTCCCTCAAAACTTGCACCACAAATCCCCTCAACCAGGCATATATTCCGTTAAGGTGCTTATTGTACGCCTAAAGTGAGATTTGTGGCGCAACTCCCGCCAATAATTAAAAACTTGCTGTAAAAGGCATTAACCGCCCGTAGGCTGAATCTAGGGGCGATTTTATCCTGGTTCAGGTCATTGTGTTTGATAAAATCAGAAGTTATCCTTGCTTTAGCTGAATAATTAAGTAGGTAGGGGGATATATAATGACAAACAGCAACATTATTTTAAGTTACTTAGGCCCGCGAGAAATTGAGGTCAATAGAGCCGCTGTCTTACTTGGCACTTTTGACAAAAATTTAGTGGCAGCGATTTCAGCAACAGAAGGCTCAAATGCCCTGAATGTAGGGATAAATCTCTCTAGAGGCATTTGGAACATCAGTTTAGAAAAAGGATTCGATAGCGCAGGAACTCGCACACTGCAGGTAAAGGCAACTGATAAGACCGGCAAAGTTATCGGACAACAAACAATTAACATCAAAGTTAATCCGGCTTCTCAGTCACCCGCTCAATTTTTCACGTTAATTACTCTCAGAGATACCGCATTCAAAGTCGGAACACTGCCCGCAAGCAATCTCAACAACCTGCAAAAAGCGGAAATACCAGCAGGTAAAACTTATCAAATTAGGGACTACGAGTTAGAAGACGGACACCTGAATGTTCAACTAAATAATCCAATTCCTCCGGTGGGAACCTCTGGCTTTTTCTACGAAAAACACGTCCTCATAACCAAAGGCGCACAAATTCTCATATTCGATCGCGCCGAGTTGCCGGCCCCGCCGCCTGGAATGCAGTTACTGTGGGTTATCAAAAAGACCTGGTTAAAGCTCAATCCCACAGATTCTGCAACTTTAGGAGCAACTCAGAAATTACAATTTAACCTGGGAGAAACTTTCAATATTCTCGGATACGCTTGCGTGGAAAACCATTTCCGAGTAGCTTTTGCTCGGGCAGTTCCTAACTTAGGAACTTCGGGATTTCTGTACTGGCAGCACGTCCAAATTTTGCGAGACGGCAGGGGAATTGAGTATGATAGAAATGCAGTTACGATGACAATCATCAAAACGACTGTGTTTAAAAAGCGGCCGCTAAATGCCGCTAGCCTGCCACCCCAAGAAAAAATTACCTTGCCGGCGGGAATGATTTACGGAATTGCCGGATTCTCGATCGAACAAAGCCACATTAAAGTCTCCCTGACCGAGAATTTGCCGCAATTTGGCAATACGGGTTTCATTTATCCCGATTTTGTGCAATTCAGCCGCGGTGGCAAATCTTTCAATCCCGCTCCGAATTTAACTTATCAAGGGCCGTCAGAAGTTTTGGTAAATCAGCCGATCGTCCTTCGGGGTACTTTTGACCGAGAAAAAACAGCAAAAATTGAGGTGATAGCTGAGGATACATTTCCCCTAAGCGTCACGCTAAACCAAGAGGCCAGCACTTGGCAAGTTAATTTGTCTAAAGGATTTAGCGTAGCGGGAGCTCGGTGGCTCAGGTTGCGGGCAACTGACAGCAAAGGCAACGTTACTGGCAGCCAAATAATTTACATTACCGTAAGTTCCGATCCGCTAACTGTGGGACAAGGTTTGACCTTAAAAATAGTTTCTGACACTTTGTTTAAGGTAGCTCCGCTTGATTCTTCCCGGCTCAACAATCAGCAAAAAGTTTTTGTCAAAGCAGGCCAGACTTTGACGGTTAGCAGATACGGATTTATTGACGGGCATCTCAAGGTGGTTGTGGATTCAGCAATTTCGCCGATCGGCACTTTTGGCTATTTTTACGAACCCGACGTTCAGTTGACCAAAGGTACTCAAATCCTAAAATTTAACCTGGCTGACGTACCGAATAGCAACGTCAGCGCTCAACTGTTGGTAATTCAAACAACTCAGATTAAAGCTCAACCCGAAGATTCATCTAAACTGCCTGCAAATCAAGTTGCTCAAATAACTTTAGGCAGCACCTATGCCATCACTGGTTATGCCTGCATTTTGGGGCATTTCCGAGTAACTCTCGCCGAATCAATTCCCGGTTTCGGCAATATCGGATTTATTTATTGGCAGGACGTTAAAATTAAAAAAGACGGCAAAGAAGTTGCCTTTGACCCCAGTGCTTTGACGATGACAATCCTGCAAGCAACTGTGTTTAAAAAACGGCCGGTAGATTCTGCTAGCTTGAGCAGTACCGAGAGAACTACGCTGCCTTTAGGTCGAGTTTACGGCGTGAACAGCTACGGTGCGGAAGGATCTCACCTGAAAGTTTCCCTGACTGAAGAACTGCCGAATTTTGGCAATACAGGTTATGTTTTTCCTAGTTTTGTTCAGTTCAAGCGGGGAGATAAAATTTTCGATCCGGTTCCGAACAATGTGGAATTGAACGTGCCGTATTTTTCGCAGCGGGACAATCCGCGTTTTGACTGGTCTACTTGCAACGTAACTTCGATCGCGATGGTATTTTATTACTACGGCGTTCGTTCTGAGTGGGGCGGACAGTTGGAGGATGAGTTGTTGCAGTGGTGTTTCGACTATGCCGGCCAGGGTTCTCAAACCGATCACAGCGTGCTTTCGGCGCTGATTCAGGCTTACGGGTTTAAGACGAGTTTTAGTACGACTCGCACGTGGGCCTCGGTGCGATCGGAATTGCTGAATCGGCGGCCAGTAGTTTTAGCAGGAGATTTTACTGCGGCCGGTCATATTCTGACTGTAATTGGCTACAATTCTCAGGGTTATATCGTGCAAGATCCTTGGGGAGATGCACTCACTGGTTACAGCGATACTGAGGGGAGAAAGTTGATGTATCCCTACAGTTATGTCAATCAAGTTGCTGGGCCAGATGGGAATGTTTGGGCGCATTTTATCTCTCGCTAATCTACTCTACTTTTGGCAATTTGTGAGGCACTACCGCTATTAGTAAGGTGTGCATAACAGCTATTCGTAAGGTACTTAATGCACACCCTACCTAAATTAGGAAATCTTGCGCTTAATTTTGCGTTTTGCTGCGCCAATACCTAAAAAGCTCAATCCTAGTAAAGTACCGAACCAAGTAGAAGGTTCAGGTACAGCCTCAAACGAGCCTTTAATGGCGATCGCATCGTTAGCGCACTCGGCAAAAAAGTTAGCAATATAGTTCCCCGAAGGCATTGAGGATTTATTGAAACTGAATCCAATTGTTTGAGAACCTACTGCATTAAACTGACCGAAATCAAGACCGAGGACGCTCAAAGTTGCTGGCGTTAAAAAATTGATTTCTCCTACTTTTGTACCCGTAGCAATTGAGTTGAGAATAGTCGAGTTTCCGGTTTGTTGAAAATAGGGGTCTGTGGCCGCTAAATCGCCCATTGATGGGGTGCCGCCTTGAGATGCAACTACCGTATTGAATTGATTTAAATTGGTAAAGCCAGAGTTAGTTTGCGTAACGCTTTTAGCGGTAACATTCGTGTAAACGCCTGTTGTCGCGACGCCTGAGTCATTTCCGGCGGCAAAGCGGATACCAAACAAGCTGCCGTTTGCGTTAGCTGTATTGAAGTTTTGACCGGAAAAATTGAAGAATAAATCGCCGTAGTTGATGTTGCCTCTTTGAGCTAGTGGGTCGGCATATCCTGCTAAACTTAGATTAGAATTGATGGCGATGAAAGCTGTATCTGATGTTTCTTTGATGGCGATGCCGTAAAATTCAAATTCCCCGCCGCCGATTTGGGGCCCTGTCACGCCGTCGTTGAAGGAATCGATCGCATAATTCCAGCCATGAGATAGCGTTGCTGCTGTAGCTTTTTGTTGCTGTAGTGCGAAAAGGGCACAGAAAATAGCCAGTGAGTAAGTCCAGTGGATGCTGTTTTTAGCAATGGATTTCATAAAATGCTCCCTGGGAATCATTGTTAAATTGTCAAGTCTGCTCGCTCGACAGTTTTTAATTTTTAGTAAATCATACCTTCGGGCCGAACTTCTTAAAGTTTTGCTAAGGATTTGGTCGGGCAATTGCATCATATTAAATAGATTGCTTAAAACACCCAACCAATGCCAGTAGCTACATATAGCAATCCTCGCACCAGTTGTAAAAATATGTAGGGGTAGTGCTAAGAGTGCCTACCCCACCCAAGGCGGGGCAACCGGGCGTGGGTTTTGCCCCTACAAGAATTACACAACTTACTTAGGATTGCTATACAGGACTTACGCAGGCACAGTATTGTAGTGGGGCTGGATAAGTCCTGTAGGTGCAAATAAACCGACTACCGGGTTTGGGCGGTTGAGAACAGCAATAAACTGCCTGCTAGTCGAGATATAGGCGGTACCCGCCTCTACAAGATATTATTATTTTTTCCTGCCGATCGACTTAATTGATTTTTTATCAATTACCAATTAATTTTGACAATTGAGGGCGTGATGTTGTAGATGCCGAGGCCGGATTTTATTAATAATTCGATCGTTTGATTAATAATTTTCATACATTGTCTTTCATCGCCAGCCCTGTTCCATATACCTCTCCAATAATTATTGTGGAACAGGCATCCTGCCTGTTCAAGACAGGCTTTGCTGGAGATGTCTAATAATTATAATTACCTTGGTTGGGATGACTTCATTCCTCAAACTCCTCAAATGCCGATCGCGCACAACAATTTTACTAAATTTACCATAAGCGTTCAACCCAACAGGCTCTCAATTGAGCGTCAAAACTGTGAATCACCACTTTTTCTGTAAGTGCCGCCCAAAGCGAGAATTGGATAATCAAAAAAAATCATACGGCAAGAACGATCGCACGTTTTTAGAACACGCAATCAACTTCCGGCCCTACATCCGCTGCAGGCATCGTGGGTTCTTTCTAACTCGGTCGGTGGTTTCTGCACTCTTATGCGCTGCATAAATCGATCAAATTTTTAAATGCTATTAATATATCGCCGACAGGTAAGGATTCAGGTGAAAAATAGTGAGAGTAAGAGCCGAGAAATATGGTAATGTAGTCAGATGAGCGAAAAATCAG
>NZ_JAUBTK010000122.1:2240-14794 GCF_036702455.1 Microcoleus sp. D2_18a_D3 | reverse complement strand
TGAGGAAATTACTAGCGGTGTTGCCGATAATAGTGTTGGCTAGAGTATTTCCGGTGCCGTTAATCAGTGCGCTGCCTGTTAAAGTCAGGTTTTCAACTTGTACAGGTAAGGTGTAGGTGATGCCAGATTCCACTAAATCGGTTCCTTGACCGGCAAGTTCAGTGACGAGATCTCCTGCATTATCCACAACGAAAATATCGTTACCCAATCCGCCTCTAAGTTGGTCGAGTCCGAGTCCTCCGTCTAAACGATCGTTATCATCGCCACCATCTAGGGTGTCGTTGCTGGCCAATCCATTGATGGTGTCGTTGCCGGCCAATCCATTGAGCGTATCTGGATTGGGAGTTCCGGTTAAGTTATCAGGGCCAGGAGTGCCTATCCCTGTATCGGCTGCAATATTAAGTTGAACCGAACCTGTAGCACTCTGATAACCATCGACAGCTATTTGATATGTTGTCCCGGCTGTAGCATTCAGGTTAATCAGGCTATTGTTACCCTCTCCATCATCATCATCGAAGTCAATCAGAGTGAGGTTATCAACCGCAGAACCAGTGTAGACGGACAAGTAAGTATCGAAATTACTGGTGTTGGTGTCAATAGTAAAGGTTCCGGTACTGGGTGCTGTCCAAGACCACCACGCCGAGTTAGTTGTGCCACTTTGGCCAAGTTCACCTACTTCTCCGGTGGCTCGAATATTTGAGCCTGTAGCGCTGGCTGTTTCACCTGTCAAAGCAATTGAGTTGGCAAAATTGTCATTGACTGGAGGAGTATCGGCAATATTAAGTTGAATCTCACCTAAGTTGGTGTTATAACCATCGACAGCTATTTGATATGTTGTCCCGGCTGTAGCATTCAGGTTAATCAGGCTATTGTTACCCTCTCCATCATCATCATCGGAGTCAATCAGAGTGAGGTTATCAACCGCAGAACCAGTGAAAACCGACAAGAAAGTATCGAAATTACTGGTGTTGGTGTCAATAGCAAAGGGCCCGCTACTGGGTGCAGTCCAAGACCACCACGCCGAGTTAGTTACCGGACTTTGGCTAGGTTCACCTACTTCTCCGGTGGCTCCAATATTTGAGCCTGTACCGTTGGCTGTTAAACCTGTCAAAGCAATTCGGTTGGCAAAATTGTCATTGGCTGGAGGGGGAGCGCCAATATTAAGTTGAATCGAACCGGTATTACTGTTAAAACCATCGACAGCTATTTGATAGGTTGTCCCGGCTATAGCATTCAGGTTAATCAGGCTACTCGTACCCTCTCCATCATCATCATCGGAGTCAATCAGAGTGAGGTTATCAACCGCAGAACCAGTGAAAACCGACAAGTAAGTATCGAAATTACTGTTGTTAGTGTCAATAGTAAAGGTTCCGGTACCGGGTGCAGTCCAAGACCACCACTCCGAGTTAATTACCGGACTTTGGGTAGGTTCACCTACTTCTCCGGTGGATCCAATATTTGACCCTGTTGTACTCACAGGTGCGCCACTGAGCAAAATTCGGTTAGCAAAGTTATCAGCCATAGTCTTTTTACCTTTTTTTCTAGGTAGTTACTTTTATCTTGTCTCGCCTGTACTAATAATGCACGAGAATGCAACTGAATGAGCAAAACTTTACACAGTCTTTAAACTCGCTTCACTTTGTGCCGCTATGTATGTATCAGACAGCGCCGAATTTTTTTTGCCTTTTGTAATGAAACTTT
This sequence comes from Microcoleus sp. D2_18a_D3, assembly GCF_036702455.1. Taxonomy (NCBI): domain Bacteria; kingdom Bacillati; phylum Cyanobacteriota; class Cyanophyceae; order Oscillatoriales; family Microcoleaceae; genus Microcoleus; species Microcoleus sp. D2_18a_D3. The sequence continues at coordinate 13,093 of NZ_JAUBTK010000122.1, read as the reverse complement.
ACACAGAGGGTTTAATAGCGAGTAGGAAATGGCACCGTTAGACATTTATTTTTTTCCTGTGAAAATGTTGTCTGTACCCAATTTCCATACCTGCGGGATAAAAGACGTACTTGTTTATACTCAGTAATTTAGTATAAGTGAGTATAAAATTGTCTAATACAGAAAAATCATATCAGTTTTTAGAAGCCCACGCATCAGTAATCTCTCCGAACAGTTTAATTCAATTGCATTAATAAGTAAGTATATTTATGTATAATCCAGAAAAACGGGGAAGAAGCGATCGCACATCCCCTTTTTTCTGGATCGTGCAGCCGTTGGAGACTTCGATACAAAGCAGAGAGACACAGGCTTTCAGGCTTAAATCGATGTGAAGCTCTTCTTTCAAACTTCAATCATTCGAGTTTCACACCCGTTTCCTGCGGGAAAAGCCCTACAATAAATTAAAAAATCTCCCCAACAATCATTCCCGCCAATATGACAAACCCCACCCAAACATTTTGGCGAAAGATTTGGCCGTAAACAAGCTTAGGAATATCCGCCTTCCGCAGTTGACTGTACTGCAAAAACCACAGAACCGCCGCCGCACTAATTGCCATCCAAAAACCAATGTGCAAGTGCAGATTAATCCCCATTGCTGCTAACAAAGCGACTGTACCAACAAAGAAAAAACCCACAGCATTAGCAGCATTATCCCCGAAAAATATCGCGCTGGAATTCACCCCCAAACGCAAATCATCTTCCCGATCGCTCATCGCATAAACTGTATCAAATCCTAATGTCCACAGCACGACTGCACCCCACAGCAGCCAAGTCGCTAATTCTAGTTTCCCAACGGCAGCGCTCCAACTAATTAAAACTGCAAAACCCCAGGCAATTGATAACACTAATTGCGGCACTGGAAAAAATCTTTTTGCTAGGGGATAGCAGATAATTACTGGTACGGCGGCCACACACAGCCAGAAACTTAAAGGATTGAGATAAAAAGCGAGAATCGCCGCGCAAGCAAAGGAAATTAATGCAACTCCTATTCCAGTTTGCACGGTGAGGGCGCGGGATGCTAGGGGGCGCGATCGAGTTCTTTCTACTTCGGGATCGATATCGCGATCCCACAAGTCGTTGATGACGCATCCAGCCGCACTCGTGGCTAGGGTTCCCAACACAATCACGCCCACCAATGCTGCAGGCGGCCTCCCATCGGCTGCTAAAAAGACGGCCCAGAGGGCTGGAATCATTAAAATGAGCCTTCCTGCTGGTTTGTCCCATCTCAAAAGCCTCACGACGGTTAGCAATGTGGATTCGGGTTGGCGATCGGGCTCTGTAAGCATTTCGATTGTAGATTTGATATTTTTAACTCTAGATTTTATCAAATTTTAGGCACAATCACTTACTATCTCTGCTGGCGAGCATACTTCTATCGGAATTTAAAACAGGTGAAAGTCTTGCCCAGTCAGCACTTCCAGATTTTAGCTAATTTAATAGAATCCCTAACTGGATTCGTGAAATAATCATAAATATCTGTCAACCCCGATACTCCAATGGTTAATTCACTTGCTTCTGCGGAGTCAAATCGCATTATTGCTGCTATTGATATGGGTACTAACTCGTTTCACATGGTGGTGGCGCGCATCGATCCGAAATTGCCCGCGTTTACGATTATTGCTAGAGAAAAAGATACGGTTCGGTTGGGCGATTGTGAGGTTAAGACAGGGTGCTTGAAGTCCGAGGTGATGGAAAGGGCGATCGCCACTCTGCGCCGCTTTCAAGATATTGCTAAAACTTTCAATGCCGAACAAATTATCGCTGTGGCTACGAGTGCAGTTCGGGAAGCTCCTAACGGGCGGGATTTTCTCAAACAAGTTGCTGAAGAATTAGACCTGAATGTTAGTTTAATTTCCGGTCAGGAAGAAGCGCGGAGAATTTATCTCGGCGTTCTTTCGGGTATGGAGTTTAACAATCAGTCGCAGGTGATTATTGATATTGGGGGCGGTTCTACGGAGTTGATTTTAGGAGACAGTTCTGAGCCTCGCTGTCTCACCAGTACAAAAATTGGTGCTGTTCGCTTAACAGGACAATTTGTCAAAACTGACCCGATTAGCAGGGAGGAGTTTGCTTATTTGCAAGCTTATATTCGGATTTCGCTGGAAAGACCGATCGACGAATTGCGCTCTCACTTCAATGCTGGCGAACCTTTGCGCTTGATTGGCACTGCTGGAACCATCGAAACTCTGGCTGCAATTAACGCTCGCGAAAAGTTTGGAACTGTGCCGAATCCCCTAGCCGGATATCAGTTAAGTTTAAAAGATTTACGCGATTTAGTCAATCGTTTTCGCAAACTTTCTTACTCGGAAAGGCTGGCAATTCCGGGAATGTCCGATAAGCGGGCGGAAATTATTCTGGCAGGATCTTTGATTTTGCAAGAAGCGATGACACTATTAGGAATTGAATCGCTGACTGTTTGCGATCGCTCTTTACGAGAAGGCGTAATTGTTGACTGGATGCTGGCGCACGGTTTAATTGAAAACCGCTTGCGCTATCAAGGTTCAATCCGCCAGCGCAGCATTCTGCACATGGCTGACAAATATCAAGTCAATTTAGAACAAAGCGAAAGAACCGCAGCATTTGCGCTCAATTTCTTCGACCAAACTCAAGGAACTCTACACAACTGGGGAACCGAAGAACGCGAGTTGCTGTGGGCTGCCGCGATTCTGCACAACTGCGGTTTGTACGTCAGTCATTCAGCGCACCACAAGCATTCTTACTATTTAATTCGCAATGGTGAGTTATTGGGCTACACTGAAACAGAGATTGAAGTAATTGCCAATTTGGCTCGATATCACCGGAAGAATCCTCCTAAAAAGAAGCACGAAAATTTTAGTGTTCTCCCAAAAACTTACCGAGAATTAGTCAGTAAATTGCATCCGTTTCTGCGGTTAGCTGTGGCTTTAGATAGGCGGCCAATAGGCGCAATTTATGATTTTAAATGCCAACACCGCCCGGAAGTTAGAGAGTTTCACTTGCGACTACAACCGCTCAATCCCGAAGACGATTGCGCTCTAGAACTGTGGAGTTTGGATTATAAAAAGCCGTGTTTTGAATATGAGTACAATCTCAAATTAGTGGCAACTTTGGAACCGACTCTGATTCCGGTTTAAATACAAAGCCGAGCCTGGAAACGAGAGACTGTAGGCTGCGAAGTACGCACCCTACAGTTTCAACTTAACCCCAAGTCTAGTACCAATATTGTGTTTGACTCCATACTCCTCGCGATCGCCCTAGCCTGCCTTCTGAAGGCAGGGTAGATTAATTTTAGAGAGGATAAATCAAGGCGATTATGACTATTGGCTGACGCTATACGAAAGATTTAAGTAGTGTCTCATATCATGTCCGGTCGAGCGAGATCGATTTTTGTAGGGGCTCCCCTCACCAACAATACCTGCCAATAATTGACATCTCAAAAACCCGCCCCCACCGGGATATTATGGTTAATCGATCGGACAGGATATTAGCGATCCTTCTGATACAACTGGATTCCATATTATCTACAAACCAGGTAGCCCAATTACTGTAAAATCCTGTTGAGTGATGAGATTAACTGACACGCCGTTGAGGCTAGCTAAGATTTGATCTGTGTTGGCAATTTTGATAAAAGTTGTAGTGTTTTCTTCAACTATGCTGAGTCGATCGACCGTTAACCCTCCCGTCAAAATTAATAAATCTTCACCTTGCGTAAAATCAGCGATTACATCGCGGCCTTCTCCCGCAGTCAAGAAAAAGTAATCGCGCCCGCTTCCCCCTTGCAGCGTATCGTTTCCGAAGTCTCCCCTCAACCAGTCGTCGCCAATTCCCCCAATCAAAGTATCATCACCCTCACCCGCGTACAGAGTATCGCTACCGTCACCGCCGCACAATCGATCGGCATCTTGATTACCAAAAATTAAATCATTGCCGCTGCCGCCGCACAAATAATCTTTTTGACTGCTAGCATCCGTCGCGATATTGTCAATATCTCCTAAAATCGTATCCTCGCCCTCGCCGCCGCAGATGGTGTCATTTCCCAACTCTCCAAACAGCAAATCCTTGCCCGAATCGCCGCAAATTATATCGTTATTTTTGCCGCCGTGTAAGGTATCATTGTCCTTGCCGCCGCTTAGAGTATCTTCGCTTTCTTGCCCGTACAAAACGTCGTTGCCGTTATTGCCAAAAAGCAAATCTTTTCCGGTCAAGCCACCGTCAGACGCATCAGAAGTGCCGCCAAATAAACTGTCATTACCTTCATCGGCAAGCAAGGTATCGCTGCCTTTGTCGCCCCAAACTACGTCATTATCTTTGCCTGCGATCGCCACATCTGGATCTTTACCCGCATAAATAATGTCATTCCCAGCGTGGCCGACGAGATAGTCGTTATTTTCGTTGCCAAATATGGTGTCGCTGTCTGCATCCGCGCCAACAGTAACTGGGCTAGCAAGGCCACCGTAAATATTGTCGTTGCCTGGAAAGCCAATTACCAAGTCGCTGCCGTTAAAACCGTTGATGCTGTCATTAATATGGCTGCCGATTAGGGAATCGCTGCTGTCTGTAGCGTTGAGGATATTTTCAGGGATATTGGGGTCGGGAATGGAAGTGCGATCGGGTAAAGTGATTCGATCGCACATACAGTCTTCCGAAGCCACAGGAATTAGCGCAGGTGTGGGGGTTTCGGTTGGTGGAGATGTGGTTGGGGTGATCGAATTCTGATTGGCGATCGGCGTTTCCCCAGGTTTAGCCGTCGGAATTGGAGTTTCCGCAGATATCGGAATTGGTGTCGGAATTGGTGTCGGAGTTTCCCCAGGCGTCGGAGTTTCCGCAGGAATTGGCGTCGGTGTCGGAATTGGTGTCGGAATTGGAGTTTCCGCAGGAATTGGCGTCGGAATTGGTATCGCAGTTTCCGCAGGCGTCGGAGTTTCTGCAGGCGTCGGAGTTTCTGCAGGCGTCGGAGTCGGTGTGGGAATTGGAGTTTCCGCAGGCGTCGGCGTCGGAATTGGCGTCGGTGTGGGAATTGGAGTTTCCGCAGGCGTCGGAGTCGGAATTGGCGTCGGAGTTTCCGCAGGCGTCGGAGTCGGAATTGGCGTCGGAGTTTCCGCAGGTGTCGGAGTTTCCGCAGGTGTCGGAGTCGGAATTGGCGTCGGTGTGGGAATTGGAGTTTCCGCAGGCGTCGGAGTCGGAGTTTCCGCAGGCGTCGGAGTCGGAATTGGAGTTTCCGCAGGCGTCGGCGTCGGAGTCGGAGTTGGAGTTTCCGCAGGTGTCGGAGTCGGAGTTTCCGCAGGTGTCGGAGTCGGAGTCGGAATTGGCGTCGGTGTGGGAATTGGAGTTTCCGCAGGCGTCGGAGTCGGCGTCGGAGTTGGAGTTTCTGCAGGCGTCGGAGTCGGTGTGGGAATTGGAGTTTCCGCAGGCGTCGGAGTCGGAATTGGCGTCGGTGTCGGAGTTGGAGTTTCCGCAGGCGTCGGAGTCGGTGTGGGAATTGGAGTTTCCGCAGGCGTCGGAGTCGGAATTGGCGTCGGTGTGGGAATTGGAGTTTCCGCAGGCGTCGGAGTCGGCGTCGGAGTTGGAGTTTCCGCAGGAATTGGCGTCGGCGTCGGAGTTGGCGTCGGAATTGGAGTTTCCGCAGGAATTGGCGTCGGAGTTGGCGTCGGAGTTGGAGTTTCCGCAGGTGTCGGAGTCGGCGTCGGAGTTGGAGTTTCCGCAGGAATTGGCGTCGGCGTCGGAGTTGGAGTTTCTGCAGGTGTCGGAGTCGGCGTCGGAGTTGGAGTTTCCGCAGGAATTGGCGTCGGAATTGGCGTCGGTGTCGGAGTTGGAGTTTCCGCAGGAGTTGGAGTCGGTGTCGGAGTTGGAGTTTCCGCAGGCGTCGGAGTCGGTGTCGGAGTTGGAGTTTCCGCAGGCGTCGGAGTCGGAATTGGCGTCGGAGTTTCCGCAGGTGTCGGAGTTTCCGCAGGTGTCGGAGTCGGAATTGGCGTCGGTGTGGGAATTGGAGTTTCCGCAGGCGTCGGAGTCGGAATTGGAGTTTCCGTAGGCGTCGGAGTCGGAGTTTCCGCAGGCGTCGGAGTCGGAATTGGAGTTTCCGCAGGCGTCGGAGTCGGAATTGGCGTCGGAGTTTCCGCAGGTGTCGGAGTTTCCGCAGGTGTCGGAGTCGGAATTGGCGTCGGTGTGGGAATTGGAGTTTCCGCAGGAATTGGTGTCGGAATTGGCGTCGGAGTTTCCGCAGGTGTCGGAGTCGGCGTCGGAGTTGGAGTTTCCGCAGGAATTGGCGTCGGCGTCGGAGTTGGTGTCGGAGTTGGAGTTTCCGCAGGTGTCGGAGTTGGTGTCGGAGTTGGAGTTTCCGCAGGTGTCGGAGTCGGTGTCGGAGTTGGAGTTTCCGCAGGTGTCGGAGTTGGCGTCGGAGTTGGAGTTTCCGCAGGTGTCGGAGTCGGCGTCGGAATTGGAGTTTCCGCAGGAATTGGCGTCGGCGTCGGAGTTGGAGTTTCCGCAGGAATTGGCGTCGGAGTTGGCGTCGGAATTGGAGTTTCCGCAGGAATTGGCGTCGGCGTCGGAGTTGGCGTCGGAATTGGAGTTTCCGCAGGAATTGGCGTCGGAGTCGGTGTCGGAGTTGGAGTTTCCGCAGGAGTTGGAGTCGGTGTCGGAGTTGGAGTTTCCGCAGGCGTCGGAGTCGGTGTCGGAGTTGGAGTTTCCGCAGGCGTCGGAGTCGGTGTCGGAATTGGAGTTTCCGCAGGAGTTGGAGTCGGTGTCGGAATTGGAGTTTCCGCAGGCGTCGGAGTTGGTGTCGGAGTTGGAGTTTCCGCAGGTGTCGGAGTCGGTGTCGGAGTTGGAGTTTCCGCAGGTGTCGGAGTCGGTGTCGGAGTTGGAGTTTCCGCAGGTGTCGGAGTCGGAGTAGTATCTACAATAGTCAAAACAGCACTAGAAATGGCTCCTAAATCTGCTTTGTTAGTGGGATTATTCAGAGTTAAATTAACAGTTTCATCCTGTTCTATTTCGGAATTATCAATAATTGCAATCGTGAAAGTTTGAGTAGTTTCGCCACTGCCAAAATTTAATGTTCCCGATTTCTGGTTATAGTCACTACCAGCATTAGCAGTGCCATTACTTGTACTGTAACTGACAGCAGCAGCCACATTAGCATCAGTGCGAGTAACGGTAATTGTGGCAAATTGACCGTTTTCATTAACGCTGTAGTTGGCCTTGCTGAAATTAAATGTGCCTGGATTGGTGAGGTTGATAATGAACGATTGGTCGTCAGAAGTATCGAGCCCTTCGTTATCTCTACCGCCATTATCTCTCAGGTTTAGAGTGATATTAGCACTGCCGATCGCCCCCGGCACCGGTGTAAAGGTTAGCGTCCCCGCTGAGTCGATCGCAGGTTGTACACTAAACAAAGCAGCATTATCATTCCCTACCACTTGAAAAGCCACTGTTTGTCCTGATTCGTTAGGGCCTGGAGAAATCTCAGTCGCCCATCCGGGGATGGTTTGTGGCCCCGAATTGCTGCTGAGAGTGCGATCGACCCCTTTGACAAACGAAGGTTGATCGTTGACTGGATTAACTGCGATCGAACTTGTTAAACTATTAGTGCTAAACGGCGTTGTTCCCCCGGTAACAGAAGCATTGACGCCAGCAGTACCGTTACCCACTCCGTTACTTCCATCCCACGCCCGAAAAGTAATTGTTGGTTCGCTTCCAGGGGTACTGTAATAGTTTGGGTTGGGTACAAAGCGGACTCTCGCAGGCGTTTGCAGGGAAACCCGCGTCAGGTTGATGTTAGCTTGCGCCGAGTTAGTGCCGTCACCGAGGAATATAAAATTAGGAGTTTCGTAAGGATCTATCGGGTCGCTAAATCCTGAATAATCGCGCAGCGGGCCGGTTAGTATGATCTCGCTGCCATCGGAAAGAAAGTATTTGTCACCTTGAACTCTGAGAGTGTAGTTAGTAGCAATATTGGTGTTATAACCAACATTCTCGGCTGCAAGAAATAAGCCGTTGGTTTGTCCGCCTGGGTTGGGAGTAATGCCGTCGCCTTGTGCGAAGATATTGCCAGAGTTTTCAGATAGCTGCTGGAAACCGATTTCAATGGCTTTGCGATCGCTAGTAACGGCAACAATGCTAAAACCCGCCCAATTTTGATTAGTGCGGGATTCCGAGATAATTTGAAGATTAAAAGACAAGCTAAAGCCGGTACTGCGATCGAGCGGGGGAAATGACGGATTTAAAGGATTTTTTGTATAGCCAGCATAAATTCTATTGTCCGCAGTGCTGTTTAAATTAACTCCATTACCGCTAAAAAATTCTGAAGCTGTAGCGGTAGGAGAAGCAAAATTTGAGTTAGTCAAAGACAGCCTATTTTGAGAACTGGGAGTGTTACCAAGTAAGCCATTATAAAGAGGAGTCGGGCCGAGCACTGTTGCTGAAGTTTCCGACACTGTGCCGAAATTTGTCCAAGTATTGCCATCTGTTGAAAATTGCCAGTTACCGTTACTATTGTCTGCAGCGGTGACTGCAACACCCAAAGGATCGCCATTAGCCTCACCGCCTAACTCGCTAGTGAGGTTAAAAATACTAAAGCCTGTGTTAGCGGCGCTGGGTATATCTTCATTTATTGCGATCGGCGGATTAAGATTAGGAGTTGCCAAAGTCGGAGCAATGTTAACCGGTCGGTTGCGGAGGCTGTTAATATAAATAGTGTTAATTCCGCCGTTGGGCAAACCCAAGGAGCCGGGACTATCTATAGTATAACTAGCAGTTTTGTTGATGCCGCCAATAGCGCTGGAAAACTCAACATTACCCCCGTTGGGTGGTGCTGGAATTTGCACCTTAGCTGCACTGCCAAAGGCTCCGTGTGTTCCCGATGTCCTCCAGGCGAGGGAATCAACAGAAGTAATTCCCGCACTGCTAGTATCTACCCAAACAATATCTGATGCTGCAAAATCCCCACCAAAAGCGTTAGTTCCGACTAAGACATTATTGAGATAAGTACCGCCAGCAGCGTTATTTATCAGCAATTGAATGTTCCAATCAGCATCATTTCCGCCGGCAACGGGGTTGTAGGTAATATCATCAGTAGGAATGACACCTGAACCGCCGATCGCAATTATGGTTCCTGCCTTGAATACAGGAGCAATCCTCGCCATGTTCCTGAACTGATAAGCAGAATTTTTCTGTGCTGTTGCACCAATTGAATCCCCCACAAAATAGCTCTGAAGCTGAGTTGCACTTACATCTTCCGTCAACAGCAGTTCCACATACTCATTCCCCAGGAATTGCCCGTTCCGCCGGAATTCGTTAATAATTATCTGTCCCATCTAGATGCACCTAAATTTGAGATGATTATGTATTAGCTGCCAACTACTATCAATTTTTTTACATTTAATTTTTATTTACGTAAATACACTGTCAGTAGTTTCTCCGTACAGTGGCTTCTTTAAGTCATTTTTATTACTAAAATAATACCGGGAGTGCTGAGCATTGTCAAGCAAAAGCTTGGATTATTGTCGATCGCACTCCCGGACGCAAAAAGTGATTTGATACACTACTCATAGCGGCAAGCTACGCGCTGTGCACCCTACATAATTAACTAAGGTGCGGAGTACGCACCTTAGTTAATTAAGTTGTGCTTACCCGAAGATGGTAAAATCATTCAGACCGATCGCACTAGCTTGCACTCCATTCAAAGCAGCCAACAGTTGACCGTTCTCACCAATCCTGATGAAAGCTGCATTAGCGCTTTGGGTAATACTAAGTTGACCAAAAGTTAGACCGCCCCCTAACACCAGCAAATCTTCACCTTTTGTGAAATCAGTAATTATATCGCTGCCTTCACCTGCTCTTAAAACAAAGCGATCGCGCCCAATGCCACCGCTGAGAATATCATTGCCCAAACCGCCAATCAAACAATCGTCGCCTTTACCGCCATAGAGAGTATCGTTACCCTCCTCGCCGCATAGCTTGTCACTACCGCCGTTGCCAAACATCAAATCATTGCCAGCACCACCGCACAGGGAATCTGGTTGACCGTTAAGAGCGATCGCACTATCTCCGAGAATAGTATCGTCCCCATCGTCGCCACAAATGCTATCACTGCCGCGATCGCCCAACAGTAAATCGTTGCCAGTACCCCCCACCACAATGTCATTGCCCTTGCCGCCATAAACACTATCATTGCCCTCTTCGCCACTTAGAGTATCCGCAGCATCTCCCCCATTCAAGAAGTCGTTGCCCGCACCGCCAAACAGCAAATCGCGTCCAGTCGAGTCAAGGCTAGACGGGTCAAAACTGCCTCCAAACAAGCTGTCGTTACCTTGAGCTCCAACGAGAGTGTCATTGCCTTTGTCGCCCCAAATCAAGTCATCGCCTTTGCCGCCGATCGCCACATCATCGCCCTTACCCCCGAAAATGCGATCGTCGTCGCCGGCGCCGTTGAGGTAATCATTGCCATTGCCGCCAAACAGCAAGTCTTTGTCTGCATTCGGGCCAAGGGGGATATTGCTGGGCAGTCCCCCGTAAATATTGTCGTTGCCTTTTTCGCCCAGCAGAACGTCGTCGCCGTTGAAACCGCTGATAACGTCGTTGAGATTGCTGCCGATGAGGAAGTCGTCGCCGTCAGTGCCATTGAAAGTGCGATCGACTGAATTCGGGCCCGGAATCGAACCAATCGCGGGTAGGGTAATCTGTTCGCAAATGCAATCGCGATCATCTGTAGTTCCCGCGGGAGTTGGATTTCCTGTGGGAGTCGGAGTTTCCGTGGGAGTTTCCTTTGGAGTTTCCGTGGGAGTTTCCTTTGGAGTTTCCGTGGGAGTTTCCTTTGGAGTTTCCGTGGGAGTTTCCTTTGGAGT
>NZ_JAUBTK010000122.1:0-1900 GCF_036702455.1 Microcoleus sp. D2_18a_D3 | reverse complement strand
CGTGGGAGTTTCCGTGGGAGTTTCCGTGGGAGTTTCCGTGGGAGTTTCCGTGGGAGTTTCCGTGGGAGTTTCCGTGGGAGTTTCCGTGGCAGTTTCCGTGGCAGTTTCCTTGGCAGTTTCCGTGGGAGTTTCCGTGGCAGTTTCCGTGGCAGTTTCCGTGGGAGTTTCCGTGGGAGTTTCCGTGGCAGTTTCCGTGGGAGTTTCCTTTGGAGTTTCCGTGGGAGTTTCCGTGGGAGTTTCCGTGGCAGTTTCCGTGGGAGTTTCCGTGGGAGTTTCCGTGGCAGTTTCCGTGGCAGTTTCCGTGGGAGTTGGAGTCGGAGTAGGAGTTTCCATGGGAGTAGGAGTCGGAGTAGGAGTAGGAGTCGGAGTCGGAGTCGGAGTCGGAGTCGGAGTCGGAGTCGGAGGGTTATTTACAATAGACCTCTTGCAAAATAATTTTGTGCTATAATAGAAAGTTTAGACAATTTTTAAATCTAGCAGGCTGGGCAAGTTTAAGGAGATGCCAATCAACCCAATAATTCAAAGTTTGACCTAAACTTGAGAAAAGTTTTAAGTATAACACATATTTTTTTTGCAAGAGGTCTAATAATGCTTGCCGTGACGATCGCAGAATCAGCTTTCCCATCATTAGCCTTGTAGGTAAAAGAGTCTGTCCCTGCAAAACCAGGATTCGGAGTATAGGTGAAAGAACCGTTAGCGTTGAGGGCGATCGACCCTGTAGCCGGATTTGTCACCAGAATCGCCGTCAGCGGGTCATTTTCCGGGTCTGTATCGTTGATTAAGACTCCCAAACCTGTCACGTTGAGACTCGTATTAAAAGCAGTAGTATAGCTGTCAGAATTGGCTACAGGCGGGTTATTGTTGACGTTTACAGTCATGGTAGCCGGTTCCGAGCTAACTATTCCGTCGCTGACTGTGTAGGTAAATGTGTCTGTTCCAGAAAAGCCAGCGTTAGGAGTATAAGTGAAAGAACCGTCTTTGTTGAGGGCGATCGACCCTTGCGTCGGATTTGCGGCCACCGCAGCAGTCAGCGTGTCTAAATCTACGTCGGAGTCGTTGGCTAAAACTCCCGGCACTGTTACGCTGAGGGCTTTTCCGGCACTGGTGCTATAGGTATCCGGCTGCGGCTGCGGCGGATTGTTGGTAACGTTGATACTCACCGTAGCCGGGACAGTCGCAGCCCCGTCGCTAACGCTGTAGGTGAAGGTATCAGTCCCTACAAAGCCAGCGTTAGGAGTATAAGTGAAGTCACCGAGGGGATTAAACGCGATCGTACCGTTGCTTGGGCCTGTAACTACGACGGGAACCAGCACATCTAAGTCGATGTCGGAGTCGTTGCCTAAAACTCCTGGAACTGCTACGCTGAGCACTTTGTCGTGCAGGACGCTGTAGGTGTCGGGATTTACTATTGGCAGACTGTTGGTAACGTTGATACTCACCGTCGCGGGGACAGTCGCAGCCCCGTCGCTAACGCTGTAAGTGAAGGTATCAGTCCCTACAAAGCCAGCTTGAGGAGTATAAGTGAAGTCACCGAGGGGATTAAACGCGATCGTACCGTTGCTTGGGCCTGTAACTACGACGGGAACCAGCACATCTAAGTCGATGTCGGAGTCGTTGCCTAAAACTCCTGGAACTGCTACGCTGAGCACTTTGTCGTGCAGGACGCTGTAGGTGTCGGGATTTACTATTGGCAGACTGTCTGTTGGTTTAGTTTTGTAAACTTGAAAAGTTAGCCCTGAATATTTTGTAAATGCTTGTGCGATTCGTTTGACCTAAAGTAAGCTGAAAAGCTTGCGGGACGGTTAGCCTAGCTACTTAGGTAGTTAGGGCTTGCTGAAAAAGTAAGAAAACAGGATTTAGAAAGATGAATGAACTCGCGAGTCCCTTGATACTATAAGCT
>NZ_JAUBTK010000121.1:0-14935 GCF_036702455.1 Microcoleus sp. D2_18a_D3 | reverse complement strand
TTTTAATAATTTTAGGAATCGCGTATTAGCTTGCTTTTCTGATTAGATAAACTTATAACCATAAGTTCAGGAGAGCCTTAGAGAATAGTAATTAGGATTTTATGGTAACAGGACTTACTCACAAACTAATACTGTAGGGTGTGCATTACGAACCTTAACCCCTACCATTAACGCATTTAACTATTTTTTACATAGGTTCTTGATGTATTAGCTGGCGCTACGGCGAAGCTAGTTAGATTAATATCGTTATCCCTATTTCATCTACTGAGAAGTCATCCTTTGCTGCATCACCGTAATTCGAGAGGATAGCTACTTCTGTTTGCTCGCTTTTGTCAAAACCTATGAAGATCGTATAGTCGCTCGCCACTACCACGGTTATGCCAATACAATACTTGCCGATTTGGTAGCGTCGAAATCAGCCCAGCTAAGCGCATACTGAAAGTTTCATTTTTCTCAAAATATTGTGGTTGCGATCGCGCGAAAATCGCAGCCATTTCGCTATTCGCTTTGCAGAAACTGTGTCGCTGAGCTTGCCAAATCCTTTGATGTAATGATCTCCTTGGTCAACTACTCTGAGCGTTAAAGCCAGGTTTTCTGTCTTGCTTAGATAATCCTGCGTAATTCGATCGATTTTAGACTCCTAACTTAGATAAGCCAGAATTATTAATTAAGACTAATTGATAAGTAATTTCGCAGGAAAAACAGAATACCCAGAACCGCGACTTTTTTAAGAAGTTGGTATCTAAAGCGCGATCGTATTTTACGTTTACAAAACTTAAGAACAGATGATCCCAGAGGCATCTAAGTTTTACCGTCACTTTCGATAGAATTCTTGTGGGGTGTCCCACCCGCCCGAAAAATAACATTTATATGCCCAACAGCTTAGTATCTGTAGGGCGAAGCACACGGCACCTTACCCTCGGCCTACTATCTGGCGATCCATCCTCCCTCCCCCAGGATCAATCCCAAATAGCCGTTGCTAATATTCGCGACTCATGTATGACTTGACTGATGTCACAATCTACGCGAAACTTTACATACAACTGATGTATTGCTTCTACATATTAATAAGTTCTGTTAAGTTGTGACTCAAAACCTATCAATTCGTCAAAATTGATATAGCGCTTTGTCAGTCAGCCAACTCTCAAGAAGCTACTTCAGGAGGCATCGTCCCTGGCTTGCTGGTGTCGGTGTCTGTTCTCAATATTCCTATTCAGTCAGCCCGGATTATGGAAACACTAGAGTTTGTGATCTATCCAGATGGCCGCGTACAGGAAACAGTCACCGGCATTGTCGGTGCTTCCTGTGCTGAGGTAACGGCTGCAATTGAAGCTCAGCTCGGCGTGGTGCTTCATCAAGAGTCAACATCGGAATATTTCACGCAAGCGCTGCATCAGTCAGCCGAAGCGACGGCCCAAGTGGCTTTTAGCGATTGGTAATTTTTTTTGTTGAGTTCACTTAAATTTTTTTGGAATCACCATGTCACACTTTAGCCAAATTAAGACCCAGATCCGCAATTTGAATTCTTTGGAAGCTGCTTTAACTGACTTGGGTATCGACTGGAAGTCGGGCCCAACTGAGGTGCGTGGCTATCGCGGCCTAACCAGCACCGCTGAGGTCGTGATTGAGCAAAAAAACGGCTACGACGTAGGTTTTAGCTGGAACGGGACTGAGTATGAATTGGTGGCTGACTTGCAGTTTTGGCAGCAAGCTTGGTCTGTAGACCGTTTTCTGAATAAGGTGACTCAGCGCTACGCTTACCATACTGTGGTGAATGAAAGCGCTAAGCAGGGTTTCCAAATTTCTGAGCAAAAGCAAAATCAAGACGGTTCGCTCCGCTTGGTGGTGCAACGCTGGTGCGCTTAATAATTTTTCGAGATTTTTGCAATCTTGTCTCATCAAAGTCCGCCTGCGCGGACTTATTTACTATTGTGGGGGTCTAAATGTCTGAGCTTTCTGGACTCGGAATAGATACAGCAATTGATCGCTCTGGTTTAGAGCCGGAGTTGGGAGGATTTTTGCGGGATGCGCCCGATCGCTCTGGTTTGGAACCGGAATTGGGCGGTGTGTTGCGCCAAAAAGGTGTCTATGTTGATGAGATTACCTGCATTGGCTGCAAGCACTGCGCTCACGTTGCTCGCAATACTTTTTATATTGAACCGGATTACGGTCGATCGCGCGTAGTTCGACAAGACGGGGATTCTGAAGAGTTGATTGCTGAGGCGATCGACACTTGTCCGGTGAATTGCATTCATTGGGTTGATTACACCGAACTCAAGAATCTGGAAGAAGAACGCAAGGATCAGGTGATGCCTGTCGTTGGTTTTCCGGTGGATATGGCGACAGTTAAGGCCGGTATTCGCCAGCGCCAAAAGAATAAGTTGCGCGATCGTAAGTTCAAAGGTAGCCATTGAAATCCCCAATTCCCATCCGCAGCTTGAAACCTGTGGCTCAAACAACAAAAACAGCCCGCGCGGGCTGTTTTTTGTATACATTGTATAGTCAAATTTATTTGAGAGGATGGTGCTCAGCGAGAATTTTCTCAACTCTAGCTTCGTCGATTCTGGCAGTTAATGTTGTTGCCTCGTTGTTATCGCGAATGGTTTTTGCTAAAGTAAAAGACGAGCCGACTGAAAAAGTTAAACCCATACCCATAAAAGCTTTTTGCCAGGGATCTACCTGTAAATAAATGATACCTACAGTAGTTGCGGAAAGGGCAACAATAAAAGAAACCCAGCACTGAAGTATCCAAGCATTAGTATCTTTTTGACGTATGATTTGTTTCTGCATAGTGCCTCTAGGTCAAATATATCTTTTGGTGGATTAACTTAAAGCATAGAGAGTGCGACTGAAGCGGTCAGGAGAGCAGGGGACAGTTTCGATAAGTGAACAGTGCGATCGGGCTTTTTACTAAAAACTAGAACGCTGTAGATAGGGTTTAAGGCTCTCGAAAGACTTCGTGGGAGTGGACAGTTTGAAAACTGGACTAAGAGAGATTGATTGAGTTGGATTCGTATTGTTAATTACTAGGGTCGGCGTCTATGGTTTGCTGCTGTATTTGTTGTAGCAAAGTTTGATAACGATGTCGTTCTTGTTCAAGTTGGGCGATCGCTTCCTCTGCACGCTGCCGTTGTTGTTCAGCTTGGGTAGAATGCTGGCAAACAAGATTTCTAGATTTTCTTTAATAGTGACAATCCAGCGGAATTTTTTGGTATTGTCTGCCATTGGTTCTCAGTCGCGATCGGGGTAGATGATTTCTGATACAGTTTCGGCGGGTAGTTGTTGTACCATAACTGTTGATGGGTTGGGGATGCTGATTTTAGTATAGCTTTTGAGGGTGGGAGAGGTTGGAGAGGGCGATCGCTTTTTCTTTAAGTTAGCATAAGACCTCTTTCAGTAATAAGCTAATATTCTCTGATAAATTTTCATTTATAGATTCATTACTCTCGCCTTGCATTAATGACATCTTCAGCAACTCAACAGAAATTTGGGCGAACATCAAACTTACTTGACCGATAAACTCTCGATTGTTTCTGTTTCCTTGTTTATCTATTATCAGCAAATCCTTTATTAGCACACCAATTTGTCTCCTCAGTTCTTCCTCTTCGGGTTGTATTAAACCATCAACAAACATCCGTTCTCGGCGCTCAATTGCTTGAAAAAGCGCTGGAAATAGTGTATTTAGTTGATCGCAGGTTTGGCATTTTACTGTATTCTCTATACACATGATTTCTTCTCCTAATTTTGGACGAGCCTATCTTTATTCAAATATATTAACACATTTGCTATTTCTGAGATAATAAATGATTGCAGCTTTCCTTTGAGCGGAATTTTGATGGAAAATTTGTAGGGTTAGTTTTAAAATATTGCTCTAATGAGTTGCATACTTGAATTTGTAAATTTGGCAAATTTAATAATTTTTTTTGTTGGTATTTTCCTTCTTTTAGAGTCAAGTTCCAAATTCTGACTATTCCATCTTCACTGGCAGACACCAATACTTGAGAGTTAGTCGGGTCAAAGTTGATGCGATTGACTGCTCCAGAATTGACGACAACTTTTTGCCAAGGTTCTTTTAGAGATTCTTTTTTATTGGCCCATAAAGTAATTACATCTTCCACTCTCCACACTTTAATAATTTCATCCATACTTACAGAAGCAATGAATTTACCATCTTTACTAAATTCTGCATAAAAAATTGGAGCGTTATTAGTTATTTTTCCAAGAATTGTTCCATGAGAATCCCTAATTCTAATGCCCCCTTGATTATCTGAAGTTAAAATCTGAGTTCCCTTTGAATTAAATCTAACTGACTGAGTTGTATATTTAGTGGAATCTATGAGTTTTTGAGGCACATCATTTGTTTTGGCTTGCAAATCCCAGACCAATACATCATAATCTTGAAAACCTGTAGCAACAATAATAGATGGGTTAACAGGATGAAAGTCCACTCCATAAATCTTGTATTCTTTTTTATCCAGCGAGGCTTTATATCTCAGAGTTTTAGGTTCTAACTTGGGGTTATTGATGTTCCATATCATTATACTTCCATCTTTCCCAACAGCAGCTACCTTTTGGTTATCATTACTAAAACTCACATCATAAACACCATCTCGGTGTAAAAACCTTTGTGTCAATTCGCCTTTCCGGTTCCAAATATTTACACTTTTATCTAGACTTCCTGATGCAAATAATTGACCATTAGGGCTAAACCTTACAGACCGTATCAACAGTTTGTGTGCCGGAATAGGAGGCGAAATAGATTGATTTTCTACGTTCCATATTCTAAGGTTTTTATCAAATCCCGCAGAAATAATCAATTTTCCATCGGGGCTAAAAATGGCACTATAAACGCCTCCTTGATGACCTTGGAAGCGATTTCGTTCTTGTACATTATCAATCACTAACTGAAGCCTTTGTAATTCTTGATTATTGTCTCTCCGTCTCTTTTTCATTTCTTCCAAAGCCTCTCCACTAGCTATTAATGCCTCAAGCTGGTTGTGACTGTCTAAAAGCTGTTCGGCTTTTCCAATTAAAGCTCCTATTGTACTGGCCTCTTGTTCTCTTTTCTGTCCTTGGAGTACATTGCTCAGGAGTCCCAAGCCAAGTGTAAATGTTAAAAGTATGCCAGATACGATCGCTAACCTCGTTCTGTGCTTTTGAACTCTTACTCTAGCTTCTGCCTCTTTCACTCTTGCCGTTTCTGCATTCGCTTTGTCCTCGGCCGCGAGCGCTCTTTCCATCTGAGCTATAGTTTTAGCTCTTTCCTCTTCAGCTCTTGCTGCTTCGACTTTAGCGTTAGCTTCGGCAAGTTCTCGCAGTTGCCGCTCTTGTTCTAATTGAGCTTGAATCTCCCGATCGCGCCTACCAACACTCTTCCCCAAAAACTCCCTCTCATCCCCAGTCAAATTCGGCTGCACCCTCTTCTCCCACTCCTCAACCTCCGCCAATCGCGCACCTGTCAACAGCGCATCATCTGACTTACCATAAGTTTCTTCCCACTCCCGACAAGCTATCTCTAAGCGCCGAGAAATCCGAATATTCTCCTGATCCTCTTCAATCCAATCACTCAGTAACTTCCACCGACACAACAGAGCTTCGTGAGCCACTTCTACCGTGTTTTCATCCACAATAATTAAACGCTGCTGTGACCCAGCCAACAGCCCAATTACCCGCTCTAACTGCTCTGGAGAATCTGCGATCGCCCTCAGTCTATCCCAATCAACCCGCCGGCGCGTTACTTCCTTACCTTCACCCAACTGCACCAATTCCATAAACAGTTTGCGTACAAAAATGCGATCGCCATCACTAAGACTTTGGTAGATCACATTAGCTCGATTTTCCAAAGCCCCTTGAACACCGCCAATTTCTTCATAGCTTTTTCTCGTCAGTAACGGTTCGGGAAATTCCGGTTTTTCTATGCAGACTCGCCACAACTCTTTCAAAGCGTATTGTAATAACGGTAATGCTCCCGGTTGACCAGCCACATCCTGGGCAATTTGCGATACTAACCCCCGCTCAAATTTTACCCCGTGTAATTCAGCCGGTTTCTCGATCGCCTCTGGCAACTCTTCAATCCCTAGCGACTTCACAATATAAGTTGTAGTCGGAATATGATTGATCAAATTTAAAACGTCTGGATAATTAGCGCAGCGAATTAAAAAATCTCCACGAAGTGCAATAATCATCCGGCTCTTTCGCTCAGAATCCTTCATCTCCTCTGCAATCAGGCGGATAAAACCCTGTCGCTCGGCTTCATCTTCACAGAGTGTAAATACCTCCTCAAACTGATCTATAAAAATTACAAAAAGCTGATTCTGCTCTCGGTGTCGAGCTAGAATATCCACCAGTTTTCCGAGGGGGTGCTTACCAGGAGTAAAAGATTCAACCGGCCACAGACTGCTACCAGGAATTCTATCCCGACTTAAGTCTGGCAACAATCCCGCTTTAATTAAAGAAGATTTGCCCGAACCAGAGTAGCCGATAACAGATAGAAAACGGCTATTTGTCAGGTGAGTAATCAGCGTCCGAACTGCTTCATCCCGCCCACAAAAATACTTCTCTTGTTCAGCTCCAAAAGCAGAGAGTCCCAGATACGGATTTTGGCGATCGAAATTAATTTCAGTAGCCGAAGTCTCTAGTTGCGGATAAGTTACCAGAGTAATGCAGCGGCCCCAGCCCATACGAATCGCTTCTTGCCCCCACTGAGTACCCTTAAGTTCATTGCTAATATAATCAAATAGGCGATCGCCACTGACCTGCCCATTTCTACTAGCATTTTCCGATGCCAAACCCTTCAGCAAAGCTCCTGTAAAAATGGCGTGCGCTTCCCCAGCCAAAGCTTTTACAGTCTCAAAACTCCGGCAAGCCGTAATTAAATAATAATCCTTTTGTGTACTGAAAGCGGTTAAAGTTTGTTGCACTAGCTGACTTTCAAGAAAATATCCACTATGACAGCAGTCCAACAACATTACCAAACTGCTCAGATCCGACTTTTTAATTAGCCGATTGAGGCTTGACAAATCAATCCCGTATTTATAATTGACCACCTGTCTTCCCACCATTTCCACCTGACAGTCGGAAGTAGCCAATGCTCCTTTTTGCTCCCCCAAGTTATCAAAAAAAGTCAGACCGTGACCGGCAAAATAAATCAGTACATCACTTTTCGTACCTCGTTCCAAGAGCAAATTTTGCAGAGCTTCACATACCTCATCAGCAGAAACACTTTTTTGCTGTGCTACTTCAAAACGTTGGCTCTCAGCGTTCCAGCGATGTGGCAGCCGAGTAACAGTATACTGACCATATTCCTCTAATACCCGTGCAACAACTTCAGCATCAGTAGCCGCTTTAGGGAGGGGTTTGAGGTTGGAGCTTTGATACTGAGCAATACCAATAACAAGGGCGTAACGAGCCATTTAGTTCAACCTGGATTTAAAAAAAATACTGCCTTAGTTGACACGCACCCTGAATTGCTGTTTTAATTCTATCGCTAGAATAACTCAACTTTTCGGAAGCAAGCTCTATCTTTAAGCAAACTCTACACAAACTTAACAAAAGGTAACATTATGTCAGAATTACAGCGTTTCGCTTTTAAAGCAGATGGTGAAGTATACGAAGTCACAATTGACGAAGCTGCAACCTCACAGGAGGATAGTCCTTTTGACGAAGAGAGGGACGTGCGAAGCGATGCGATTAACCGGATGCAGCAAGCTCGCGTGCTAATTCGCAGTTATGCTATGTATGCTGTCACGGCTTTTAAAGATTTTGGTGCGGCTGAGGTTGAAGAACTAACACTGAAATTTGGTATCAAAATGGGTGGCAAAGCTGGCATCCCTTACATTACGGAAGGTTCAGCAGAAGGCAACTTAGAAATTGAGGTAAAGTGCAAGTTTCCTAAATCTACTGCAAGCGAAAAGTCTTAAACCGTTTTTAATCCTTAATCCCAGCTAATTAAGTAAACCCACCTAACAACACAGAATAGGCACTTTCTCTTAGTCCGCGCAGGCGGACTTCGTTTGACAAGGAGCGGTTTCAACCGCCGAGTGATGCTCCTTCAATACCCAGATACCCGACTTCTGCAAGAAATCGGGTATCTAAAGCGACTACGGATTACTTATTTTTTTGCTGAGTCTTCGCTTGTTCGATCGCAATTTCCCTGACTGCTTGCAAAGAACTCAAATTCGATGCTCCCTCAATCGCCTTCACAGCCAAATCTTGAACCTGTTTCAAAGCAGAATCCAGTTGTTTCGACAAGCTAGCAAGGCGCGCATCTTGATTTTGAATTGTCTGCAACATCCCTTGAATTTGCAGTTCATAATTTTGCTTTTGCCCTTCGATATCTTTAGCAGACAAATCAGCCTTAACTTTAGCTTGATAATTGCCAATATTGCGACCGTTATCTTTCCCGTTCTTGATATTAGCTTCCAGTTCTTTCGGGAAAGCTTCTACCTTAGCTTTAACCTCAGCATAAAGTTTTTCCCGTTCCGAAATAGATTTTTCGCGTTCCGCCCACTGTTTCTCCTGTTCTTGCTGAAACTCTTCGATTTCTTGATACAGCCTTTTCTGGCGCTGTTGGTATTCCTCGATGTCCAGATTTCGCTGAAGATTCAAATCGTAAGCATACAACTCTTCATCCCGCTGGCGAGCTTTTTGCTGATTTTCATTGCGTTCTTTAACGGCCAACTTTTGCAGTTCCTGCTCTTTTTCCCAAGCTTGCCGGCGTTCCAACAATTCCTGTTCAACAGTTTCGCGCTGTTCGCTGAGTTCCGCACTAAATGTTTTGGCGCTTTCTTCGTATTGTTGGATTAAATTGTCCAGCGTATCTTCTGCAACATCTTCTAAACTATGCAACTCTTGCAGTTGTTGGATTTCGTCGCCCACGGTGCGCCGCAATTCTTCGAGTTTAGCCGCTTCAGAAGTTAATTTCTCAGACAACTCGCTGACAGCGCCGCCAAAGCCAAATTGCAGCAAAATCAAATTGTCGATTGTGGACTGCATTTTTTGTGGATTTTGAGTTAAAGCCATTGGTTTTTGTGCCTCCACAATAGGTTTTTCTGGGGCTGGTTTTTGCTTTTGGGTAGCGTTTAGCTGTTGGATTTGCGATTCTAACAGCGCTTTTTCTTGCGCTGCTTCCTTGTACGCTTCTAAAATTTCAGCCTTGGTGCTTTTGTCGCTAACTCTTTTGTTCATGACTTTTCATTCCTTAATAGTTGGGAAAATTTCTGTCATTTTTTCGTAAGGTGGGCATGGCACGCCTTACTGGGTTTTAAGCTTTGCTGGCAAAAGCTTTCATTGCCAAATCTTGCGCTTGCTTCATCGTGGCTTGCAATTGTGCAGATATTTCGGCGATTTGTTCGGTTTGTCGCTCAATTGTATGCTGTAGAGATTGCACTTTCAATTCATATCCCTGCTTAGTGCTTTCCCATTCTTTATCCACTAAATCTGCCTTGACTTTAGCTTCGCGGGAAACTTCTTGAATTGCTTCTTCTTTGGCTTTGACATAAGCCTGTTTGAGTTCTTCTTCAAATCCGGTGGCTTTTCTTTGATTCTCTTCAAACTCCGCTTGATTGTCGCTGAGGACTTTTTCCCGTTCCACCCAATTTTTTTCTTTTTCGCGGGTAGATTCTTGCAAGTCCCGTTCTAGTTTGCGCTTCGTTTCTTCGTATTCGTCGGTTTCGATTTTGCGGGTGCGTTCTAATTCGTATTGGTAATCGGCTGTTTCTTCCTGACGCTTTTTAGTTATGAGTGCAGTTTCTTCTTGAACTGCTACCTCAAATTCTTGCTGTTCTTTTTCCCAAATTTTGCGTTTTTGGGTGGTGTCTTTTTCGATAAGTTCGCGCTGGTTGGCGCTGTTTTGTTCGAGCAGGGTCAGTTTTTCTCGGTGCTCTTGAGTTAAAATGTGGAGGGCGTCTGCTACAACTCTGATTTGCTGCAACTCTTGCAATTGTGCCGCTTCAATTTCGATCGCGCGTTTTAATTCGTCTAATTTGGAAGATTCCGCCTTCAGTTTTTCGGAAAGTCCGCTGGTGATGCTGCCAAAATCTAATTGTAAGTCTGCTAAGCCTTTGACAATGCTGTCAATCGTGTAGGTGGAGGCGACTTCGAGGAGTTGTTTGTTTTTGGCTTTTTCGGCTGACTGTTCTTTAGTTTCGACTTTAGATTCAATCTTTTTTTTGTCTGCTAAAATCTGCTGAAAGTTTTGCAAAATTTGGGCTTTGCTATCCTTGGCAGTTGCTATTGTCATAATTTTTGCTTCTCCTGATTATAACTTTTCGACACTTGTGAATGAAACGTTTTCAGTTATTCTAAGTTGCGGAGTTGGCTGAGAAGGGAACGGTACTTTCTGGCTGCGTCGGGTTTTTCTTCGGGATTGGCAATACCTAGAATTTTGAGAATTTTCCAGCAGCGATCGCACCGATTTCCTTCCAAGCAGCCGCACTCATCAATTATACTCAAAATTGTGCCTTTTAGCAAGTGATTTTCGGCTAACAAAGCTCGGTAATTCCGCTGGATTGATTCGGCAACTAAAGTCATGTGCTGGAAGTCTTCGGTGAGACTTTCGATGTCGTTAACTGCGTCTGTCCGAATGTGGTCTAGCAGCTCCAGATTCTCTTTCAAACGGCTTTCTTGCAGGTTCGATTTGGTTTTCAGGTTTGTTAATTTCTTCATTTCACTCTGTTGTAACAGTTATGGTAAAGGCGCGATTAAATCGCGCCTTTACAACAGAATTAGAACAAGTCAGCAGTTGATTTTTCCTCGGCTGCCGGTAGCGACATACCGCCGTTGGAATTCAAAGTCATAGCATCGCTTTCACCGCTACCGTGAGCAGCCATTAAGCGCGCCACTTCCTGGGGAGGGAGATTATCCAAACACACCATTTGCCGCGTTCCTTCTAAGTCAATCATCCGCGATTGATTGCTAGAATCTGACAAAATTGCTGCTGCTTGGTCGATAACTGCCCAGTTGCTACGCTCCATCCACGACCATTTTAAACTGTAATAATTGATTGGTTTAACGAATCCGCTGTCGTCTGGTTTTTCGCCGGAATGCTGGGTAAACTCGGGAATAAAAATACCTGTAGCAGGCTCTACTCCGCGAGATTGAACTGAGGCAACTAAGCCGTTAAAATCGCTCAAACTGCGGTTTTTGATGTATGTCACCATGACAACTCCTTGCGGCAGTTCGCCGGTTTCTGCGACAAACCACAGTTGACCCCACAATGTGTGCGAAGTTTGACCTAAACTGCCGAAGAATTTGGAAAATTTCAGAATAGTCATCGAGCATTTGGAACCATAGGCGGTATCGCCGATCGCCCATTGGCCAATCTGACAGTTGTTTCGGACAGCGATCGGGATTTCTGGTACTAGCAAAGCATTGCTCGGTTTGGCACCAAATACTGAAAATGTAGGTCTTTCTTGTGTTTTAGTCATTGTTCGTTTTTCCTTAGTTTTTTATTGCTTTACGGGGAATTGGTAATTGGTAATCCGTTAAATCTCGTACATTGCTCGTGGTCGAACTTCGATTACCTAATGAGATGTGTTGTCGCTTTTGGTTCGGGATAGGTATACTCAAGCATCGCCTCTTGTTGAGCTTTGATAATCCGCAGCGCGGCGAGCAAATGCTCTAATGTTTCTAAGTGCGCTGGGGTGAAGTGGATGCTGAAGCCCTCGCCATCCCGCGCGTAGCCGGGACAAACCAGTGAGGCTGAGCTTTGTTCTTCGTGGGTGGCGATGTATAGCCAGTCATCGTCTTCGAGCTTGTAATGCGTGTCTGTCCAGGTTCTCAGCATTTGCTATCTGCTCCTCCTTATTTGCTGCGTACAAGCGTTTTGACGCCCAGCGCTTCTCACTCCTCTAAAGTTGACGACGCTATATGTAGCGTGTGAGCTAGGCTAATTTGCACCCTTAACCCTACCAGTCAGGCTTAGCAGGTTGATTAAACCGTCAACTAACCTCATGGTAGCGCGGGTTGATTTTCCCGTCAAGTGTTTTGTTGAACTTTTCATCAAAACAGGCTAGAATGCTTGTCAGGAGGCAAAAAACCGTGGAACAAACATTTGGAAGACTGATCCGTCAAGCTCGCAAGGACAAAGCTTACTCACAACGTGAGCTAGCAGCTATGCTAAGTGTGGATTTTACTTATTTGTCGAAGTTGGAGAACGATCGAGCGGATTATGCGCCAAAAGAGGAGGTAATCCGAGCATTAGCGCGGAATCTAGATATAAACGAAGAGGAATTGATTTTCTTGGCGGGGAGGCTGCCGCAGCAGTACGAAGCGCTGTTGAAGCAGAATCCGAAGGAAATGCAGGCTCTTTTCCGCCGGATGCAAGAAAATCCAGATTGGCTCAAACAGTCTTTTGAAGCGTAAGAGAGGCCCCTCATAGTGAGTATTTTTAAGCCGTATTGCTTCTATCCCAAAGAATCGATCGAGCGTTTGGCAAATGACATCTTGATGCAGATGCAGAAAACGCAAAATTTTGCTCCGAGATGGCCTTTTGATGCGACAACGGTTGCTGATTTTCTGGATTTAGGCGTAGTTTGGGAGTGCATTGAGCCGGATGAAGAAGGTGCGATCGCGGCGAGGATTTTGCCGCAGCAGCGGTTAATCGAAATCAACGAACAGATTCTCGAAAAACCCCCAGGCTTCATCGAATCGACGATCGCCCACGAAATCGGCCACTGGGTGCTACACGTCAATCAAGACGAAGCAGACGGCACTGTGGAACAGTTGGAATTAAACTTGGGCAATGAAGGAAAAACCGCCCAGGATGTCGAGGAACCGTTTGTTTGTCGGGGTGCGAGTGCTGATAATAAGGTTTTGTCGATCGAATGGCAAGCGCAATATTTTGCAAGCTGTTTGTTGATGCCTCGGTGTATTTTGGAGGAAAAAAGACAGGGACGCGATTTAACAAAGTGGTCGCATTTATACAAAATGAGAGATGAGTTGGGAGTGAGCATTTCCAATTTGACAAACCGCTTGCAAGAATTCGATTGGATTTACATTCCCAAGGGAACTCGCGAGATTTATGCCGGGAAAGATGCGGCAAACGGGCAGCAGCGATTGTTTGGATAAAAGTGCGATCCTCTTCGAGGGCTGCGCTAACGAATTTGAGATTTGAGATTTGGAAGCGATTCTCAAATTTTTAGGGGTGTGAGGAATGACGGAAACAGATTTAGAGAATAGTGAAGAAGACCGAAACTGGAGACAAGACAAGCTGCTGACTATTGATGAAATCGAGAGGCTTCAGAGAGGGGGTGAAAACATTCATTTACTCAAAGGTAAACGCAATGCTTCAAAAAGAGACCTCTACAAAGACACAGAAGGGAATATTTATGTTAAACCTAAAAGTGGTATTGGGGCAGGTGAATTCACGGATTTGAATATTAATGATTTTTAATTAATTAATCAAAAAGGAGCGGGCTGATGGAGTCAGAAATTTACTCTTACTTTATGTTGACTGGAATGGAATTCGATCCAGACGAAGTGACTGTAAAGGTAAGCATCAATCCAACTGAAACTTGGAGGAAAGGGGACTTAATTAATCCTAGGGGTACTAGACGGCATCAGGAAAATGGTTGGAGCGTGTATTCTAAAATTGAAAAATCTGCTGACTTAGAAGAACACATTAATTCGGTTTTAGAACAGCTTCAGCCCGGGTGGGTTCCTTTGCTTGAGTTGTGCAAGTGTTATGCTGCGGAGATTGCTTGTGTCATTTATTATCGAAGAGGCAGTGTACCAGCCATACATTTCGATCGAGATATTGTCGCTCAAGCAGCTAAACTGAATGCAGAAATCGATGTTGATTTCTATGTTTTGCCAGAAGAAAGTACATCGGACAAAGCAGTAAGTAGGTAAGGCGATCGCCATTTATGCTCATTGCTTCCTCCTGTGGTATAGTGTGAATGAAAAAAATCAGGCCTTACGCATGGGGGCTAGAAACCCGGTTTCTACGAGTTTTGCATTTACTCAGGAGAAATAGATAAAGAAACCGGGTTTCTGAGGTCAGGGTGCGTAAGTCCTAAAAATTTATACTGTTCAAATTATGCTGACAAATATCAGTCTCGTTCTCGAAGCTTGTCAAGAATTAAATATTTCTTACAAAATCCTGCATCCTTCCCAAAACTTGATTAGAATCAAACAGGGCGGCGAAGAATATTATTTTGTCAATTACATGACGCCATTTAACAGCGCGTCAGTAGCAGAGATTTTTAAAGACAAAGAATATACTTATCAACTATTAAACGGCAAAATAAATACTCCCAGAACTCTCGGTTTTGTCTCGCCTCACTGCCAGGAGAAGTATAAAAAGTATTTGAGTTTCCCAGATATTGAATCAATAGTTTTAGAAGTAAACAAAAAATTCGCTTTCCCGCTGATTCTCAAAAGAAATCGCGGTGCTGGTGGCAACAATGTTTTTTTATGTAAAACTAGAGAGCAAATTAAAGAAGCCCTAGAAATTATATTTAACGTCAACAGCAAAGATTATGACTATGTGGCGCTAGCTCAAGAATACATCGAAATTGCCCGCGAATATCGGGCTGTATTCTGCAAAGAAAAGCTAGTTTTGCTGTACGAGAAAGACAAATCTCAGGCTGAATTTGCGGGGAATTTAAGCCCGCTGCACTGGGAAGGTGCAAAAGCCAAACATATAATTAACCCCAATCTCATGTCTGAGATTGAAGATTTTGTTAAACCTGTTTTTGCTGAAACTGCGATTAATTATGCTGGGCTTGACATCGCGCTAGATACAAAAGGAGCATATTGGTTGATTGAAATTAACTCAAGTCCCAATTACGATATTTTTGTCAGAGATAACGATCGCCAAATTGTCGTAACAATGTTTAAAGGCATCTTAGGATCGCGAATTAAATAACTTACAATTTTAATTATTATTGTGGGATGGGCGTCCCGCCCGTCCTTTTTGGACGGGCGGGACGCC